>JBDHZU010000118.1:0-6257 GCA_039812085.1 Candidatus Nanopelagicales bacterium
TCCGTCGAATCCTGCTTGGTCTCGTGGTCTTCGTCGTCCTGATTGCCGTTGCCGGAACAACGTTCTGGGCAGTGCAGCATCACCGCACCGAAGTCACCCAAGACCAACTCGATCCCTTCTACACCCCACCGGATCCGTTACCTGCCGGGCAACCAGGCGAGCTCATCCGCAGTGAGCCAATGACTAACTTCTCCGAGCTCACCAACACGACGGCGCTGCGCATCCTCTACTACACAAAAGCAGCCGACGAAAAACTCACCGTCAGTTCCGGCATGGTGTTCTTCCCCAATTCGCCGAGTACGACCGACCGCAAAGTTGTGGCGTACGGACACCCCACATCAGGCTTCGGCAATCCGTGCGCTCCATCGCGCAATCCCCATACTCCCAAGGACATGCCTTGGATCCAGACGATGATGGACAAAGGCTGGGCGCTGACGGTGACGGACTACGCCGGACTAGGAACCCCTGGCGAACCACAGTTCTTGATTGGTCGAAGCGAAGCCAACGACGTGCTGTATTCGGTGCGGGCGTTACGGCACCTGCAGGCAGCACATGCCGGCACTGACGTTGTCCTCATGGGACATTCCGCTGGTGGCCATGCCGCGTTAGCTAGTGCCACCTACGCAAAGCAGACAGCACCCGAACTGAATATCTTGGGGGCATCCCTTTCTGCTCCGGCCACCCAACTTGCCGCCGTCATCGACCAACAGTGGAACACCGGGGTCGGATGGGCAATCGGTCCGGACACATTAGTGAGTTGGCCGACCGTCTACCCACAGATCCAACCGGAACGGCTGCTCACCGAGACCGGCCTGAAGCACTATCGGCAGATCGCCTACCAATGCGTCACTGAGTCGTTGCTGGAAGGCCAACTGGCAACCGCTTTTGGCGACAACCTGTTCGTTGCCAACCCCATTCACGATCCAGGATTTGGTCCGCCACTAAACGAACAGACCCCAAATCCACCGGCACCCGATCTCCCCGTTCAACTTGAACAAAGCACGGGCGACGGAATCGTCTTGCCGAATACCACTGCCTTGTTCGTCCAACGGTCGTGTGCAGCTAAGTCAAACCTGCAGACGAACTGGCTCCCACCACTGGCCAGTGGTCCTCTTGCTGGCATCCAAACCCACACCGACACCGTGTTGGATGCCTGGCCCACGATGGTCAATTGGATTGCTGATCGATTCGCCGGAGTTCCGGCAACCAGCAATTGCGGACAACCACTTCCGGTTGCTGCTTACGGTTCCTGACCACGGCTGCAACCCAAAGCCCGATCAACCAGCCACCCAGTGTCAGAGCGGTGTTACATAGTCACGCCCATGATCACCGAGGAGGCGGGCCACGGGTAACGGTGTTGATCATTTCTCTGTGTTGGGGGTGGGGCATTGGGCTTCCGACGCCCAAGTTCTGGATCGTCCGCGGAACCAGGTCATCGAGAGAGGTGAGTTGGCGCAGTGTCTTTCGATAGCGGTGTCTTTCCTCACCAGACAAGAGTTCCGGGTTAGCGTGTGCAACTCAGCTCTACTTAATAGGAGTACCCCCGTGAACACAGATCTTGTCGTGGTCGGATCAGGTTTCTTTGGACTGACAATCGCCCAACGTATGGCGGAAGAACACGGCAAACGAGTACTCGTGATCGATCGGCGTTCTCATATTGGTGGCAACGCGTACAGCGAAGCCGAACCCGTCACTGGCATTGAAGTCCACCGCTACGGTGCACACCTATTCCATACCTCTAATGAGCGAGTGTGGGAGTACGTCAACCGGTTCACGAGCTTCACCAACTATGTCCACCGGGTTTACACAACACACCGTGGCGAAGTGTTCCCGATGCCCATCAACATGGGCACCATCAACCAATTCTTCCGATCGGCTTACGGGCCTGAACAAGCCCGTGAACTCATCAAAGAGCAAGCCGCTGAATTAGCCGGAAAACAACCAGAGAACCTGGACGAACAAGGTGTCTCGCTGATCGGGCGTCCTCTGTATGAAGCGTTCATCCGGGACTACACCGCCAAACAGTGGCAGACCGATCCCACTGAGCTGTCTCCGGCGATCATCAGCCGACTTCCCGTTCGTTACACCTATGACAACCGGTACTTCAATGACACCTACGAAGGCCTTCCGGTCGACGGTTACACCGCATGGCTAGAGAAGATGGCAGACCATCCCCACATCGACGTTCAACTGAATACTGATTTCTTCGATACCGATCAGCCCGTCAACAAAGACAACGTGGTGGGCAATGTGCCGGTCATCTATACCGGTCCGGTTGATCGCTACTTCGACTATGCCGAAGGCGACCTGTCATGGCGGACGCTCGACTTTGAAGAAGAAGTCCTACCGATCGGGGACTTCCAAGGAACGTCCGTCATGAACTATGCCGATGCGGATGTGCCTTACACCAGAATCCACGAGTTCCGGCACTTCCATCCGGAACGCGAATACCCGACAGATAAGACCGTGATCATGCGGGAGTTCTCGCGGTTCGCCGAACATAGTGATGAGCCGTACTACCCGATCAATACGCCACAAGATCGTGATCGTTTGACGCGCTACCGCAAGTTGATGACCACAGAACCTGACGTGCTATTTGGTGGACGCCTGGGGACCTATCAGTACCTCGATATGCACATGGCGATTGCTTCTGCGTTGTCCATGGTGGACAACACCCTGACTCCCCACTTTCAAGATGGGGCCGCACTGACCTCGACAGACTGAGGGCTAATGACTGGAGGCCATGCGACGCAGCTTGCGAACCGCTCGTCGCGGGATGCTCGCTTTAGCTTTGCCTTGATTGGGTTTACCGGCATTCGGCTTGGCGCTAGCTGGGGTATCGCGGGCGATCACCAGCTTCTGAATTCGCACAAGATTGTCTGAGATTTCCTCGCTCACCTTGGCGATCTCTTCGAACGACTGCTGCGGTTTGTAAATCGCCAGCTCTAGGCGCAGCGGCTGTTCCGGTTGACTCAGCACCTTGCCCGTGAAGCCTGCTTCGATCAAAGCTTGACGCAGCTCAGGATCAGACTTGATCTTCCTGGCCACAAGATTTAAAGAGATACGTCCCTCGGAGAGGGAAACTACGTCAGCTGCATACACGCTGCGTGGAGTCTTGAATTCAAATACAGCGAGTCGATCCTCATAGACCCAGCTACGTCTCCACTTGGTCTTGCGATTCGCATTCTTGATGAATGTGTACAAAGCAGTACTGCTTATCTGATCTCCGTCCAGCAAGACGTTCTGCGACTGGGCGCGAAATTCGTTCATGGCCTCAGCCATCACCTGCTGCAGCTTCGGCGTGACCTCCTCCGGGAATGCCTGCTGCAGGAACCGGACAAGGTTCAAGTCGGTGGTGAAATCCTCCGGCGTGTAGGCGACGCTCACAGTGCGATGGGCGAATCGCCAACCGGTGGTAATCGCGCGGAAGTGGGAGAGCTGGAACCGCTCGTCGAATTCCTTCCGCTCCACGCCATGAACCACGTGGTGGGTCATGTGAACATCAGCGGGAAGCTTCGCCGGAGCAAGGGCGTACTTGGGAACCGATACCGTGCCCTTCTTCTTGAGCTTGTATTGGTCGTACACCCGAGGCAGGACGTCAGTTTTGCCATCGGTCCGCACGTTCTCTACCCACAGGCCGTCGTAATAGATAACTCCCCTGTCGCTTTGCCCCAAGGCTTCAAATAAATCAAGGCCACCAACGGGCAAGACCAGTTCATCCAAGTCCGCCTGAATCATTCCCTCGGCATCGCGAAGGAAACGATGCAGAGTGTCATTAAAAGACCCGACATGGGTGAAGTCCGAATCCCACGGTTCTGCCTGCGGACCAAAGATGAAGGGCCAATCGACGACCGCTGACACGTCGATACCGTCAATCGACGCGAACACTGCCGAGATGTCTTCCAATGTGTATTCGTCCGACCCGTTGTCATACAAAGTCACGGCGTTCACTCGATGCACGTCTCGGTAATAGATCGCCCAGTCGCGCATCCATTCCAACGCGTTGTTCTTACTAATGCAGTGCACAACCCGCTTACCGGCAAAGAGATCGTGTTGGGCAGCAGTGGGCGTGATCTGAACATCAGGATTCCAGTTCGGGAAGCTGATAGTTACCTCTTCGCCGCTGACTGGGATCGTGGAGAACTGCCCGCGAGGACGTTCTTGGGTTTCGAGTGCGATATCTGTGCTGTTACCCGCAGAATCCGTCACGCGCACCTTCTCGAAGGTGCCCAATAGGTTGCGGAAGGGCGGGCCGATGAGGGTGACCTCGTCACCGGAACGAATCGCGTCAAAAAAAACGGTGACTTCGTCCATCTTGGCGAGATACGCAGGATCGTAATCCTCAACAGGACCTGCTGCTCCACGGCGCAGTTGCGAATCGTCAGGCAGCAGCAGCGACGGCGTACGAACGATGATGTGCTGGGACACGTGACCCCCCGGTTGAACGAATCATCGGAGGCTACCAAACAGTTTCTACAGACTATGGTTGCCGCGTGGTCACCCAAGTGTTGAATTGGTCGGAGCTTTCCGTCAGCCCAAACGGCACGGTGGACGCACCCCTCCCCACTCAGCGATATCTACTCACCAAAGACACCCCGGATGACCTCATCCGCGGATACCTGGACAGTCATCCAGAGCTAGCCACGCTGGTAGTGGGCCAAGACCCAAGGCCTGCCTGGGATCTAGCCGGTCGAAGCATCATCCATCAGCCGTGCAAAGAACTATCCGAGTTCCACTGGTGGTTCAAAGTCCGTGGACCAGCCATTCAGATCGTTGATCTGTTGAACGTGTCGTCGGCCGACCACATCGTCATGTGGGAAAAAGCATTTCTCAATCTGGCCGCAGGTGGAACCTACGAAATCCCCTTCCGAACCTGTGCCAACCCTGGTTCGGTCACCACCTTGGTGAAGTACTTCAGCAGTGTGGCGGCCGCTTCGGTCGATTCAGATGTGATCGACCAAACCGGGCTCAACCTGCCCGATAAGGCAGTGACTCTGAGTCGTTTCGTTGAGGCGGTCACGGTCACCTACGAGAAAATCCTCATCACCAAACGCGGGCAGCATTACTTCGTCGCTCCAGAGGATCAGCTCACCGAAGTTGCCTCTGGTCAATGTGATGGTGGAGTGGTACGTGACGTGGTCGTCACGAAACCGAAGATATTTCACGCCCGAGGAAAGGCCTATTCCCACGGCAATCAACAACCCATATCCGGGCTACCCGACGTCTTTGACATCCCGTCGATGTATCTGCGGGAATACACCGGACTCATTAGCCTGATGGGCAATGGATTCGTCACGATGCAGAACATGGTGCTACCCGAGTCCTACCCGCACAATCGACAAGTCCCCACGCCTATATGTGCGGCGTTCGAAGAGGTAATCGACGGGCGCTATGCCACTAGCTCAAGTATTCGTTTGGCTAAGGACTACGAGCCGGGTTCCTACTTCCATGTCGAATGCGTCAATTCCGGTCACTTCGGACACCTCGTGACTCAGGTCATCAGCCGACTCTGGGGGTGGGACGCGGCACTTGCCGACTGCCCTGACCTGAAGCTGCTTTTCCGTATCCGCAAACCTGGAGAACGCATTCCCCATCTGGAAAACCAGCTATTTGCTGCTTACGGAATCCGGCCAGAACAGATCACGTACCTGGACCACTCAACCCGGATCGATCACATGTACGGAGCATCTCCGCTGTGGCACAACTACAGCCCCCATTTTGCTGACCCGGATATACAACACATCTGGGATCGGATGTTGGATCACCTACTCATCAAAGATCAAGCAACGCCGGAACGAATCTTCGTTTCCCGCAAAGGCACCACAGAGAATCGAAGCTGCCACAACACAAAAGAAACCGAGAAGTATTTTGCCGACCGTGGTTACACGGTGATCTACCCCGAAGAACTGAGCCTGGCCGAACAGGCCACGATCTTTCACGGTGCACGTTCGCTCGCTGGGTTTGCCGGGTCCGCCATGTTCAACGCTATGTACTGCCGAAACCTTGAGCAGATGATCGTGCTGAGCCAGGAGGCCTACACCGCCCGAAACGAATATCTGTATGGAGCCATCTTGGGATTTGACACCCACTATTTGTGGAATCCCCCCGACGTCTCCCATCCCAAAGACGGTTTCTCAGATGAGGCTTACTACTCCAGTTGGACGATGGACCTCGACCAGCACGCAAGCACTCTTGCACAGCTCACCAGTTAGCCAATGACGAATGAGTGGGGCCCGACCAAAAGGTCGGGCCCCACT
>JBDHZU010000119.1:0-6236 GCA_039812085.1 Candidatus Nanopelagicales bacterium
CGCCCGATTCCAGACCGCCGACATTGGCTTCAAGGGATCACTGGTTACTGACGATGACGGACAAACCGTCGAGGGCTACCAGGTTCACTTAGGTGGAACCGTGGGTCCAGACGCACAGTTTGGACGCAAGCTGCGTGCTCACAAGGTGACGGCTACGCAGATGCCGGACTTCATCGAACGAGTCACTGGTCACTACTTAGAACAACGTGAGGATGGCGAAACTTTCGCGCAGTGGGCCGCACGAACCGACGAGGATTCCCTGCGATGAGCACGATCCATCACTGCCCCTACTGCGCAGCAGAAGATCTCTGGCCGGTGGAAGAACCAGCAGGCGCATGGCGTTGTAGATCCTGCACGCGCGCCTTCATCGTCCAACTCGTTCGAACCACCGCTGGAGCAACAACATGACCGCCACTATCGACGTGAGTTCCGCCCTTGGCCACGGGGCTCAACTCGTCGCGCAGTTAGAACAGCGCAAGGCCGACCACGTCGAACAGGCCACTGCCGTCCTGCAATGGGCCGCGCAAACGTTCGGTGATCGACTCGTGGTGCTCTCCAGCATGGGCGACGAAGTCCTCGTCCATCTCGCATCCGATGCGGTTCCTGGCATCAACGTTGCGTTCATCGATACCGACTACCACTTCGCCGAGACAATCGGCACTCGCGATGCCTACGCGGCTGCTCGATCACTGACGATGCTGACGCTCAAGCCGCTGTTGACGATTCAAGAGCAGGCCGAGCAGTACGGGCCTGATCTCTACAAGACCAATCCCGACCAGTGCTGCGCGATTCGCAAGGTCGAACCGTTGAATCGCGCTTTGGCAGATGTGGACGCATGGGTCACGGGAATGCGGCGAGAGGATGCCCCCACTCGGGCCGATATTCAGCTCATCGAAGAGGACAAAAAACGGAAAATTGTGAAGTTAAATCCGCTTGCCTCTTGGACCTCCGCCGATCTTGATGATTACATCGCTGAACACAAGGTGCTGCTCAACCCGCTGCGCCAACTGGGATACACCTCGATCGGATGCGAGCCATGCACCCGAGCAGTGGCTCCTGGCGAGGATCCACGTGCGGGCCGTTGGGCAGGAACCGACAAGACCGAATGCGGGCTGCATACATGAGCGCTACTGATTACCGCCTCGACCACCTTGACGTGCTCGAAAGCGAAGCGGCGCACATCTTTCGGGAAGTAGTCAGCGAGTTCGATCGACCTGCCCTGCTGTTCTCCGGCGGCAAAGATTCAGTTGTCATGCTGCACGTCGCAGTTAAGGCGTTTGCTCCGAGCCCTGTGCCATTTCCCATCGTGCATATCGACACCGGACACAACTTTGACGAGGTGCTCACCTACCGCGACGAGACCGCAGATCGTCTCGGCGTACGTCTGGTCGTGACGCAGGTTCAGGACTGGATTGATCGCGGCCAGCTCAAGGAACGAGCAGACGGCACTCGTAACCCGTTGCAAACGGTTCCATTGCTGGAAACCATCACTGAGCACAAGTTTGATGCCGTCTTCGGCGGTGGACGCCGCGATGAGGAGAAAGCCCGCGCTAAAGAACGCGTCTTTAGCTTGCGCGATGAGTTCGGCCAGTGGGATCCACGGCGTCAACGCCCGGAGCTGTGGGACATCTACAACGGTCGCCACTCCCCTGGTGAACACGTACGCGTGTTCCCGTTGTCCAACTGGACCGAACTCGACGTGTGGCGCTACATCGAACGCGAAAAGATCGAACTTCCATCGCTGTACTACGCCCATACCCGCGAGGTGTTCTCTCGTGACGGAATGTGGCTGACTGCCGGCGATTGGGGCGGCCCCCGGGATGACGAGCCAGTCGTGAACAAGACGGTGCGCTACCGAACGATCGGCGACATGTCCTGCACGGGCGCGGTGGAATCAGAGGCAACCACGGTGGCGGATGTCATCGTTGAAGTCGCTGCATCTCGACTAACGGAACGCGGGGCAACCCGAGCCGACGACCGGATGAGTGAAGCCGCCATGGAAGACCGCAAGCGGGAGGGTTACTTCTAATGACCCACGAGTTGCTGCGGTTCGCCACCGCCGGAAGTGTCGATGACGGTAAGTCCACCCTGGTTGGACGACTCCTGCATGACACCAAGTCTGTTCTTTCTGACCAGCTGCAAGCTGTCGAACGAGTCAGTAGTGAGCGCGGTATGGATAGCGCCGATCTTGCTTTGCTGACTGACGGTTTGCGCGCGGAGCGCGAACAGGGCATCACCATCGATGTCGCTTACCGCTACTTCTCGACTGCGAATCGCTCGTTCATCCTGGCGGATACCCCGGGTCATGTTCAGTACACGCGCAACATGGTGACCGGCGCCTCCACCGCGGAGTTGGCATTGATCCTGGTTGACGTTCGGCATGGAGTCGTCGAACAAACGCGTCGTCACGCCGCCATTGCCGCACTGTTAGGTGTGCGCCACGTGGCACTCGTCGTCAACAAGCTTGACCTCGTGGATTGGTCGCAAGCAGCGTTCAACGACGTCGTGGCTGCCTTCGATGAGGTATCGACCGCATTAGGACTGCAGGACGTCGTAGCAATTCCGGTGTCAGCACTCGTGGGCGACAACGTCGTTGACCGACTCGGACATACGCCGTGGTACACCGGGCCAACCTTGTTGGAACATCTTGAGGCAGTGCCGGTCGGATCTGATCCGCGTGCCGAAGCATTCCGACTGCCCGTCCAATACGTCAATCGACCTCGAACACCAGAACATCCCGACTTCCGGGGCTACTCCGGTCGTATCGCCGCAGGCGTTGTGAAGATTGGCGATCCCATCACCGTTGCCCCTTCCGGTCTCACCAGCACCATCACCGGAATTGACGTACTGGGTCAACAGACCGATGTGGCTTTTGCCCCTCAGTCGGTCACGGTGCAACTTGCTGACGACATCGATGTGGATCGTGGAGATGTCATTGCCGGGCAAGAAGCCCCCGTCACAACTAAGGAACTGACCGGAACGATCTGCGTGACCAGCGACGACTCCGTCCAGCGAGGCAACCGACTGCTGGTGAAGGTGGGTTCCAAGACGGTCCGCGGAATCGTCGGCCAAGTCCATGATCGACTCGACCTGGAAACGCTGGAACATGTGGCACACGACGGAGAACTAAGTGTCAACGAGCTCGGCTCTATCACCATCCGTCTCGCTGATGAGGTGGCAATCGACTCCTACGACGGACACCGTCAGACCGGTGCCTTCGTGCTGATCGATGACCAAGACGGAACGACTCTTGCTGGAGGAATGGCCCGATGTTGATGGCACTGCGCGACTAACACCTCGTCATGCAGTGCTACCCCAATACCCATCCATACCTTCCATTCATACAAACCCGATGAAGAAAGCAGGAATCAAAGTGTCTCGCCAATCTCCCTCCCCCACCCGCAGTGGGGCTATCCGCCGATCCTGGCGTTACCTCGCTGTCGCTGCCGCAGCAGTCCTCACCGCTACCGGCGTGACGGCGTGCAGTTCCGATAGCAGTGCGACCAGCGCACAAACCTTGCGACTGGGGTACTTCGCCAATCTCACCCACGCTCTACCAGTGTTGGGTGTCTCCGACGGTCAATTCCAGCAATCGTTGGGATCGACCAAACTGGAAACGCAAGTCTTCAACGCTGGACCGGCTGCGATCGAGGCACTCAGTGCGGGCGCCATCGACGCTGCCTTCGTGGGGCCAAACCCGGCAATCAACTCGTGGACCAAGAGCAAGGGAACGTCGCTGAAAATCGTCTCCGGCGCAACCTCGGGTGGTGCCGAATTCGTGGTGAAGCCAGGAATCACGGCGGACCCTGCCAGCCTGAAGGGCAAGACTTTTGCCACTCCTCAACTGGGTAACACCCAGGATGTGGCCTTGCGCTACTGGTTGAAGGAGAAGGGCTTATCCGCTCCGAAGACCGGCAGTGGCGATGTGAACATCTCTCCTCAAGACAATGCTCAAACGCTGCAAACCTTCAAGGCCGGAGATATCGACGGCGCATGGGTACCAGAGCCTTGGGCATCTCGACTGGTCCAAGAAGGTGGCGGCAAAGTCTTGGTCAACGAGAAGGATCTGTGGCCCGGCGGCAAGTTCGTCACCACACATCTGGTCGTGTCCCAGAAATACCTACAGTCCAATCCCGATCAAGTCAAGGCGCTATTGAGCGGCGTGCTCGCCACTCAGGAAAAGATTTCCTCTGACAAGGCGGGAAGCCGACTTGCCGTGAACAACGCGCTCAAGCAACTGACTGGCAAGGCACTGGATGACACCGTGCTGGTTCGCGCCTGGGACAATCTCGATGTAACTGTCGATCCCATTGCGAGTTCGTTGAAAACAGATCTGGATCACGCGGTCGCTGTCGGCACGTCTACCGAAGCTGATCTCAATGGGATTTACGATCTATCCATCCTCAACTCCCTGTTGAGCGCTGCGGGCAAGCCCACAGTGTCAGCAGGAGGCCTAGGGAAGCAGTGACGTAAATGAGTAGCAGTCTGGCCGTCGCGGTCACAGACAGAAAGTCGGTAGCAGTGGCAGATGTCGCGTCTTCAACGCGTGATGCCTCCGTGCAGTTGACTCGAGTCACCAAGCGATTCGACGGCAATCCAGAGATTCCTGCGGTGTTACAAGACGTCACTGCCCAGTTCTCCGAAGGCGAGTTCGTCTGCCTGCTCGGTGCCTCGGGCTGTGGCAAGTCAACCCTGCTGTCTCTGATCGCCGGTCTGGATACTCCCACCTCGGGATCAATCGAGACTCCCGGCGGCCGGACTGCACTCATGTTCCAAGAGTCGGCCCTGTTCCCCTGGCTAACTGCGGGACGAAATATCGAATTGGCATTGCGCCTGTCCAAGGTCCCCAAAGCGGAATGGGATGCCGAGATTGAGCGATTGCTCAAACTTGTCCGACTCGATGGACACCGAGACAAGCGAGTCCATGAGCTATCTGGCGGTATGCGGCAACGCGTTGCGCTTGCTCGTGCCTTGGCGCAACGAGCTCGCATTCTGCTGATGGACGAACCCTTCGCTGCCTTGGATGCCATCACCCGCGATGTGTTGCATGAGGAATTGCATCGCATCTGGCGCGAAGAACAACTCACCATCGTGTTCGTGACGCACAACGTTCGGGAAGCCGTTCGTCTCGGGGAACGAGTGCTCTTGATGAGTTCTCGTCCGGGGATGTTCGTCCGCCAATGGGAAGTCGATGTCAGCGGCGAGCGGCGCATCGAGTCACCAGAGGTGGCGACGTTGGCAGCAGAGATCACCGAAGACCTACGCAGGGAGATCCGCCGTCATGCCCGCTAAGTCCACCCTCGACGTACGAGACGACGTTAGTCAGCTCGAGGCCGGTCTCGACGCGCTCGACACTCCTATCGTCACGACTGACCGATCACCGTTCGCGCGAGTAATCCGCGCAGTGTGGCCACCGATCGTTGCGCTACTCATCCTGCTGGTGGTCTGGCAAATCGCCTACATGCTGCAACTCAAGCCACCAGATGTCATGCCCGGCCCTGCCGATGTGTGGACATCACTGTCGAACTCATTCACTGACGGCACCGCACCCACCGCAATCGCAAACAGCCTCAAGCGAGCTGCTGTCGGGTTCGTGGTGTCGATGGTGATCGGCACTGTGCTGGGGCTTTTGTTAGCCAAGTACGACTTCTTCCGTCGATCCTTCGGCCCGCTCATCACCGGGCTGCAGATCTTGCCGTCAGTGGCGTGGGTACCAGCCGCGATCATTTGGTTCGGCCTGGGTAACGCCGCCATGTTGTTCGTCGTGATCATGGGCGCGACACCTTCAATTGCCAACGGCATCAAGAGCGGTGTGGACCAGATCCCTCAGCTGTACCCGAAGGTCGGCCGCATGATGGGCGCCACCGGACTGGCACAGATCCGTTATGTCGTACTGCCTGCCGCTCTGCCGGGTTACCTGGCCGGTCTGCGACAGGGATGGGCATTCGCGTGGCGTTCCCTGATGGCCGCAGAACTCATCACCTACTCCGCGACCCTGGGTCTGGGCTTGGGGCAACTGCTGGAGACCAACCGGACGCTGTCTGACATGCCTGGCGTATTGGCAACGATCATCGCAATCCTGTTCGTCGGCATTTTGGTCGAACTGTGCTTGTTTGCTCCGCTGGAGAAGCGTGTACTGCGACAACGCGGATTGTTGGGCGACAAGCTATGAAGCCTTACCTGCTGGACCTGGCCGACAAAGATGTCTTAGTCGTCGGTGCAGGTGCGGTGGCATC
>JBDHZU010000120.1:0-6233 GCA_039812085.1 Candidatus Nanopelagicales bacterium
ACTGGTCCCGAGACACCGGCAACTGAACCCGAGTACGGACATTCATTCCTGGTGGACGAAACCGGCCCGCAAGAGCCGATCGAAGCTGAGCTGACGGAAGCCGAAACCGCATCCAGCTCGGCACCCTTGGGCGGTTGGTACGACATCGTCCGTAGTGGTGGTGTCAAATTCATCGCCTTGGGTGTCTCCGCAGTCCTCGGGATCATCATTACCCGACTCATCATCACCAACTACGGGACCGACGTCTTTGCGCAATACGGCCTGCTTGTTGGTCTGGCCTCTCTGCTGCCCATCAATGCGCTGGGCATTGGAGCTCCGCTGGTCAATGCCGCAGCCGTCTCTGAGAATCCCGGTAAAGATGACGAGCTGCGCCGCGTCATCCTGACTTCGCTACGCATCTTGGTCGCCGCCAGCATCGTCCTGCTTGGCTTTGTTGCCATCATGTCGATCTTCAATCTCTGGGAACCCGTGCTGGGTGCCAGCTTGCTTCCAGGGACCGGAACAATTGCGGCTGCTGCCTGTATGACGTTGTGGGCAATCGGGATGCCTTTCGGTATTGGTCATCGACTCATGGCCGGACGCGGGCTGAACCACATCACCATCGCGATCGACGGGTTGCAGTCACCGATCGTTCTTCTCGTTCTGCTTCTCACGCTGGGCCACGATCAACGAACCGGGTCCTACATTCCGGTCGTCGCCTACGCCGCGACCTTGCTGATCGCGATCATCTGTTGCATCGTCGCTGCCCGAATTTTGCGCCCGACGCTCACTACCGCTGTTCGACAGATTCCGTTCCGCCAACGGTTCCCCGGCGCGAAGATTCTGGATCAGGCCATCCCCATGACGATCATCATGGTGGCGCTGCCAATCAGCTTCCAAACTGACCGGCTCATCCTCAGCCATGTGGCAACCCCGGCGGCTCTGGCGGAATACAACCTGGGCGCACAGATGTTCACTCCCATCTTCGCGCTGGTCTCCGCCGCAGGATTCACCTTGTGGCCTCGCTTCGCGGCGAATCGTTCACAGGACAAAGACGAATCCCCCACGCGACTGTCGCTGTTCTTTGGCGGCATCGCAGCCATCCTGTGCATCGGCATGATGGTGTTTTCGCCGTTGCTCGCGAAGTTCGCCTCTGGCGGAGAGATCACTCTGGGACTCGGCATTCTGCTGGCGTTCTCACTCTTGATGACATTCCAGGCATTGCAATACCCGATGGGGATGTACCTCACTGATGTGCCCGGCCTGCGCTTCCAGGCACTGATGGTGACGCTGATGTTGCCCGTGAACCTGGCGTTGTCATTGTGGTTGGCATCAGTAATCGGCGCAGCCGGCCCAGTGCTCGGCTCGGCAATCAGCGTGGGTCTGTTCCAGGTCGTTGCCAATGGGGTGTTTGTTCGACGGCGACGCACCCTCAATGCGACCGAGCACAGTGATTCATCCGTCGCTGACAACGACGAACAGGAGTCACGATGACTCAACAGTGGTTGATCGTTCATTCCTCCGACGAGCGCTACGGCGCTGATCGAGTATTGCTCAACTGCCTCGACGCGATGACCGCCCAACAACGGTTGAGTACCCGAGTGTGGCTACCGACCGACCTGCCTCATGGCGACAATCCGTTGTGTCCATTGATCATCGAACGAGGCGTTCGAGTGGATCACGTTCCGCTGCCGATCCTTCGCCGCGCACAACTCACCCCCAACGGCATCCTGACGATTTCTCGCCGGACGGCTGCCTTCCGCTCTGCCGTTGCCGCGATCAAACCTGACGTGGTTTATGGCATGACCAGCGCAACCATGCCTGCACTAGCTGCAGTGCGTGGACTGGCCCACCAACCTCGGGTATTGCTGCACAACCAAGAGGTCTGGCAAGGAGCCGAGGCGGGCGGCTTGGCCGCCATGGCCGCCAACGTCGATGCCGTTGTCGCAATTTCGCAGCTCACTCGAAACGCAATGCCACCTGCCCTGCAAGGGCGAACCACCGTTGTGCCCAACATGACTCCCGACCCAGGAACCCATCGGATCGTCCAAGGCCCTTCGGCAGATCCCAGCCAACCGTTGAAGTTCCTTGCCGCTGGGCGGTGGACTCCCAACAAGGGGTTCGACGTCCTGATCGATGCCTGGAGCCGCATGCCTGCTGGTGAACTCACCATCGTGGGCGGACCGCCACCCAGTGGCCCTAGCCTCGACCTTGCTGCACAAATCGCGGCAAGTCCTGCCCGCGACACCATCCAACTTGTCGGTGAGGTCGCAGATATCGACAGTCTCGTGGTCGAACACGATGTCGTGCTCATGCCGTCTACCTGGCCAGAGCCCTTCGGCTTAGTCGCGCTGGAAGGGATGGCGGCTCAACGCGCTGTCATCGTGTCCAATACCGGCGGATTGCCAGAGTTCGTGGACGAGTCGGTGGGATGGCTGGCCGCACCCGGCGATCCACAGTCGTGGGCGGATGTATTTGCCACCATCACTCGGGCCGAGGTCGTTGACAAGGCAGCAGCAGGTCGCACCAGGTACCTCACCGAGTATTCGCCAGCAGTATTTGCCGAACGGTGGCGAACAGCAGTCGGGCTGAACTCCTAGCCGTCCACGTCCTTGATTCTGCGTGCGGGTACTCCGCCGTACACACCATCAGCCTGACAATCACTGGCGACGACTGCTCCTGCCGCAATCACGCAGCCAGGTCCAACGGTGACTCCGGGCAAGATGACCGCGCGGGCACCAATCCACGTCCCTTGCTCGATCACGATGGGCTTTCCGTAGGCGGTCAACGCACGCTGTTGTGAATCGCCTCGTTCGTGCGTACTGGTACACAGCAAGACATCGTGTCCAATGCTCACCCCATCACCGATGGTGATGGCAGCCGCGTTGTCGAAGACCACGCCTCGATTGACAAATACGTTGTCCCCAATCGTCACCTCGGTTCCCCCGAAGTAGACGCCTTCGTAGATTCGCGCATTACCCACCTGCACTCCCGCCCACCGCAGTAGACGCAACCGCGCCCGCGGCGAGACATGGACACCAGCGCTACGACGTAACAGCAACCGCGTGAAGCCGGACATGTCACCACCACCAGGCTTTGGCCTTGGCGGGTGCCAGTTCATAAGTCAGATTCGTCGGTCGCGAACCGACAACTTTCGCGGGAACGCCAGCAACTAATGCGTACGGTTCTACGTCCTTCGTCACCACCGAGCCAGCGGCAATGACCGCACCTTCTCCGATTGTCACCCCCGGCAGGATCGTTACCCGGGTACTGATCCAGGCCCGATCGCCGATCACCACGGGCGCCTTCACATAGGCGAAGTCTGGCGACTGCCAGTCATGTTGACCAGTCCAGATATGGACAGCCGTCGAGAAGTTGACATCGCGCCCAATAGTGATCCCACCGCGCGCGTCAAGAATGGCGTCGTTGCCAATAGACGAACGCTCACCGATGCTCAAACCACGCGCATTGCGGATCTCAAATCCGTGATACAGCGTGACGCCTTCCGCGATCTGCGCACCCCAACGACGAACGGCCGCCACTCGCAACCGATGAATAGGGAGCTTTCCTGCAGCATGCAGACCGGTGAGTTCCGCATCTTTGCGATGCGCACCCAACCGTTGCCGCAGATGCTTTACCACGCCAGTGACCTTAGTGGCCCGAACTAGTCCGAAGCGTTGACGATTGATCCACTCGGCGTCGGCCGCTGTTGACGTGGGCCTGAGTCTGACCTGCCCGTAAACGCGCAGCAAGGTCGGCGTACTGGTCAGCAACCACGTCCCAGTCGTATTCCTGGGCTGCTCGTTGCGCTAGGCGTGAACCCTTAGCTGCCATGTCATCTGGACTGGCTTCAGCTTCGACCAACAACCGAGCGAGGTCGTCCGTGTTGGCAAAGAACAGGCCATCAGATCCGAGGACTTCACGATTGAAGACAACGTCCCACGCCAAAGTCGCGGTACCGGCTCCCATCGCCCGCAGCAACGAGGGATTGGTACCGCCCACCGAATGTCCATGCACGTACGTCAACGCATTTGCGTACAACGCATCCAACAGATCTTGGTCATATACCGGGCCGACGAGATGGATCCGTTCGTCCCGGTCGGCAACGGAACTAATCGCCTGGGTGTATTCCTCCGCGAACGGAGCTCCACCCACCACCACGAAAGGATGCGCTGCCTGCGACTGATGGAACCCTTGCACGGCTTCCAAGACATGGTTCTCTGGCTCAAATCGGGCAACGAGAACGTGGTATTCGCCAGCGGTCAAAACCGGGCCGTTGCTTGCCAGTCCGGCCAATCGTTCGGGGTGTGGATCGTCCAGGATCGGTGCGCCATAAGCGATTAGTTCCGTCGCCGCACCGAACTCCTCGATGTAGTAGTCGGAGATTCCTTGCGCATCAGCAATCAAGGCATCCGACCACCGAACCGCTAATGACTCCGACGCACGGTAGAAGCGTCGGCCGCCTCCACCCCACTTGGCTCGTCGCCATTCGATGCCGTCCACATGAGTAGCCACCGGAATCTTGCGTGCGCGCAGGCCAGGCAGCCAACAGGCATTGGCCGCGTTGAACATGAAGGCCACGTCCACTCGGTCTTTCGCCACCAGATGCCCGACGCTCAATGCCGTATGCGTCAGAGTTTCCAGCGACTTCTTATGCACCGAAGGCAGCGGGACTAGTTGCATCCCGAGGTACTCACGCGGTGCCGTATCTCGATCATCCGGACGGGTATAGACGAGTACGTCGTGTCCTTGCGCCACCAGACGCCGACCGATTTCCTCGACTGCAGTTTCAAAACCGCCATAGGCAGCAGGCACTCCACGAGTGCCGATCATGGCAATGCGCATTAATCAACGGGCTCTTCGACAGTTCCAGCGTTGGCGGCCAAGATGAGGTCGCGCAGACGTGTACTTGAGATGTGGTCGGTGTACGGGAAGTAGATGACTCGGGCCCCCACCTCAGCCATGCCTTCTTCTAGGCGCTTGCCCTTTTCGGTGCCCACCCAATCGTTACCTTTGAAGATGACATCGAAATGCAACCGCTCCCACATCTGCACCTTGTCTGTGGAGTCGTCCACGACAGCCTCGTCCACGATGTCTAGCGCACCGACAAGTTCCAGTCGCTCTGCTAACGGCAGGATGGGCAACTTGCCTTTGACGTCTTGAACTCGCTCGTCACTGACCACACCGACGATCAAGCGGTCACATTGCGACTTCGCTCGACGCAACACATTGAGGTGCCCAATGTGGAACACATCGAACACGCCAGGTGCGTAACCAACAACTACATCGGCGTCCTGCTGAACGTCGCTCACGAACAAACCTGCCTTCTGGCGATCTTCTTAGTGGTGATGCTGTGCGGAAGGGGGGACTCGAACCCCCACACCCGAAGGCACTGGAACCTAAATCCAGCGCGTCTACCAATTCCGCCACTCCCGCAAAGTGCTGCTTCCATCATGGCTGAAATCAGTGGTTGAGCGCGAGAGATGCCCGTCACTTCAACCGGGTGACATCGCTTTGTATCCGTTTGATTGCAGGCAGTGAGACACCCGTTGGAGTGACGGATCTGGCGTTGTTGAGCCTGTCGTTTGTTCGGCTAATCCCGTATCCTTCTGAAGAACAGATTCACGTTTTCACTGCCTGTGGGGGCGCTGCAACCATCGAGTTGTAGCGGTTGTCGGATTGGGGAATTCGGCAACAGGCGCTGTTAAGTAACGACATCGATCGACCCCTGCTCGCACTGCTTTGCGCAAGGGGGGAAGCATGTCGGTCGGTCTTGACGATCACGCAGTTTTAGCTGCTAGTCGGTCGCGCTTTGCCGATGCGTGGACCTCTTACCGCGGCTACAAAATCAAGGTCTTCGTCGTCGATCTCGTGATGATCGTCGCCGCCTCGACCATCGCCGTTTCCATATCGCGTCAGGGCGAATACACCGATACTCACTTCACGTCGATGCAGCTCGTCGTCATTCTGTCGGCGAGCTGGCTGGCGGCTCTGGCGATCAACCGGGCCAACGATCGGCGCTATGTCGATCACCTGGCCGGTATTCGCCGCGTCATCCTGGCCGGGCTGCTCTACGTCGCAGTGGTGGGCACGGCGATGTATCTCGCTGGCCTGCACGGCCGTCACCTTCCCGCGCTGTACGCAGCAGCCGCAGGTACTGCGCTGCTCGTCGCTGGTCGCGCCGCCAACCTCTCCACCCTCGTCCGCCAACGTCGGATCGGACTCGGTCGAATCCATGCTCTAGTCGTTGGTCG
>JBDHZU010000121.1:0-6128 GCA_039812085.1 Candidatus Nanopelagicales bacterium
TGGCATCGAGTCCGACCGGAAGGTCGAGGATCTCCGGTGCATCGTCTTGGTCAGCCATGTCTTCTCCACTGTTCGCAGCGAATAGTTCGAGGCTACTGAGATTTCCTGGCTGACCCTCGACTAAAGCCATTCCGATGGACCGTCCGCGCGGGGTTGATCCAGACGGTCGCTCGGGTCTAACGAGACGGTAGAGTCTGCCGGGCATGGAGGCGTCGCATAGTGGCCTAGTGCGCCCGCCTGCTAAGCGGGTTGAGGGTAATCCCCTCTCGAGGGTTCAAATCCCTCCGCCTCCGCCATTTGTTGAGTGGGCCCCGCAGGGGCCTCTCAACAAATCCCAAACGCGTGGGATTTGGGAGGAAGTGGCCGTAGGCCACGAACGGTTCCCTCCGCCTCCGCCAAATGTCAAGCGAGCACCCTTTGGGTGTTCGCTTGACATTTATCGAAATGCTGCGGGATTTGGGAGGAGCATCTTGCGAGGGCGTCCAGCCCGAGCGCGACGGCTCCCTCCGCCCCACACCTCACCGCGTACCCGCCACCACACCAACATCTCTCAACTCACAACACCGTGGGATCTAGGAGGGTGGGTCGATAGGTCTCCGCAAACCCAGCGGAGACCAGAAAACGTTTGGCGGAGGGCCAGGGATTCGAACCCTGGGTGACGGGTTACGCCACAACGGTTTTCAAGACCGTCTCCTTAGGCCACTCGGACAGCCCTCCCAGACCGATGATTCTGCCGCATGTCCCTACAAACGAGCGACCGCGGCACCTCCACTGAGAAGTGTGGCGCTCAGGTATCCACGAACGCGCTAGTGCTTAGGTACTAAACGTGCGTGAGTAGCTGACCCAAACCCGAAGCATTTCGCTCGAAATCGAATGTCCAATTGGACTCGAAAGCCGCACCGGACCAGCCACCGACTGGGTGTGGGACATCCGGCGTCGACCAGAAGTAGTGCAGGTCGCAGTCGAACAGAGAAGCAAACAACAGTTCATTACGGGCGGTGTAAGCCTCGTGCGTCACCACGATGGCGGTCTGCAGGTTACGCGCGAACATCATGTTGAACATCGCGGATCCACCAAAGCCCGCAATCACCTTTGCATTGGCAAAGATCGAAGCTTGGACAGACAGGTCAAGTGTTTCGGGATAGATGATCTCAAAGCCCCGGTCAGAGAAGAATTCATCCACCGCAGTGGCGTTGTGACAGGTGCGCCTTGGTGTCTGCACGGCACGGGAAATGAAGACTCGCTCATAGCTCGGTGCCTGTGAGTCATACAGGTGGTCGCCCATGCGTTGGTAGATGTCCAACGCCTGTGGGTGGATGTAGTGCGGTATCTGATTGTGGAACATGGGACTAGCACTCGATATGGAATCCACCCAGCAAGGGTCGTCCACCCAGACGATGTCCTCACGTGCGATGCCGTAAGCAGTGAGTAACCTGATTTCAAGTTCCGGTTCCCGATCTGGAAAACGAGAGCGAAACAGCGCCTTTAGCCCTGGGTTCTCACGCTTGGCAATATCCCAACCCCATAGCCGAGACAGTGTCTCCGTCATGAGGTGTCCAAAGTGCCCGGAGTACGAACAATCGATCTGGTAGTACTCGCCCTCTAGTCGATTGGCCGGTCGGTTCTTGGCCGCCACACGTCCGAACTCAGACGTAGCGTTGATCAGGCGAGGGTTGTAGAACGAGCCACCGGTGCCAGTGGTAGGACTGGCAGCGAGGTGGTGTCGGAACGAATCCGGCAGCGCGCTGAAGCCGCTGTACATCAAGGTGTTACAGCCAAATGCGAGCTTTGGCCCGGTATAGCGACGCAGGTGTAGCTCAGGTACCTGAACCTGTGTGGATAGCGACGGAATCTCAACGTCCGCCTCATGGGAATGAACACGGCACCGACCGGTAAAGGTCTGTGGGGGCAGGGTCGTGAGTTCGTCAAGTCGCAGGCGAGGCTCCCGCAAGGCAATGAGCCGGTTCGTCTCTGCATCTCGAAGCTTGAGTAAATGCCCTCCGCGCTTAGTCACGAGAACGGCATTCCCGCGCGTAGAGACCGGACCAATTGCACCGGCAAGCTCGACAGCTACCTGGGTTTGGTTGGGGTCAGTCTGGGTGACGTCATCAACGGCGGCCCGAATCATGGCCGCCTCCTGCTGGTCAGCTCCAATCAAGGCATAGACACCCTTGGAACGCAGATGGAAGAGCAATCGCCGCCAACGCGTGATCTGCGCATCAGAGTCATCTCCGGTGAGATCGATGATCGCGTGCACAGCTCCCAACGATTTGAGTTGCTCATGGATGGCGTTCGTATCACCTGCAACAACCATTTCGGCCAAATCCACGCTTGCGTCAGGCGCTGCTATCACTGCTAGATCCTGAGACCGAAAAGCATCGACCCAGTCCTTGAGATCAACCCGGGTAGCTGCTCCGACCAACATGGCGACTTTGAGCTTGTTACCTGCTGGCAGCACTTGCGCCAACCCAGGGATCAACGAGTTCAGCTCGTTCGTTCGCAGGTTGGAGTTGTTTGTTGCGGATGGACCCAGCACACGACGTCGAACTCGACCTGCGGCTCGCCGCATCCGACGGGTAGTGGTTCCCATGCGTCCTCAGTCTTCCCTTAGGCCACTTCGGATAGCCGATTCTGCCGTATGACGACAACGAGCGACCGCGGCCACCTCCACCTGGGAAGTGCCGCGGTCGGCTCGTTGGTTTAGCTCATTACTTAATGGTGAGCTTCACCGTCTTTGACTTCGAGTTTCCGATCGTCAAGTTGCCTTGGTATTGCGCAACGGCGGTGACCCAGGCCTTCTTCTTGCCCTTAGTCATCTTCTTGGTCAGCACCACGGTTGCAGAGCCTCCCTTGACGGTCACGTTGATGACCTGCTGCTTCTTCTGAGAAGAGTTGCGGACCAAGACCTGAACCTTCTGTCCCTTGGCCACACCACCGATCTTCAGCTTCAGCTTGACCTTGGAACTCTTCTTGATCTTCTTCGAACCGCTCTTGGTCAGCGACAGTGACGTCTTCTTGACCTTGACCGGAACAACCGAGTTCTTCGGAGCGCCAGGAGCGGCACCTGCAGACTTCTCTGTCATTGAGGTCATCATGAGTGCGTACTGCTGCTGGCCCAAGTAGTTCGGGTGCAGAGCGGTACCGGTCCCAGCCGCGAACATCTCCTGGGCAGCGGCGTCCGTGAGGTCGTCGGTCCAGTCGGCAATTCCGTCGATAGCGCAGAGGCCGTGGGTATGGCTGGAGTTGTAGAGCGAGAAACCAGGCGTCCAGCCGTACTTACTGCCATTTAGCTCCAACTGCTTGACCAGACCATCAGCTTCTACCGGGATAGTGCCTGGATCCTCATACCAATGCGGAATGCTGTTCGGGTAATTATTTGCCGTCTTGACCTGCAGAGTCTCATTCTTGTGGCCTTCGTAGAAGGTCCCATAGGCCCACGAGTTGGAGATCATATTCATCGGAGAAACCAGCTCGTTCTGCATGATCTTGGTGGTATCAAGTCGCCAGTCTGACGGCTGGGTCCAGTTGCCACC
The DNA here is from genome assembly GCA_039812085.1 of Candidatus Nanopelagicales bacterium. Classification (GTDB taxonomy): domain Bacteria; phylum Actinomycetota; class Actinomycetes; order S36-B12; family UBA10799; genus JBDHZU01. The sequence goes on from JBDHZU010000121.1 coordinate 3,534, forward strand.
ATCAGCCAGAGTGAAGTGCAGACCTGGGATCGTGTCCCAGTGCTGCTGAACTCCGCAGAATTCCAACTTCCCCTTGTGCTTCGGGTCTTCACGCTGGGTCAGGTCCGGGTACATGGCCTGATTCACAGACGCCTTTGACGCCACCGGGACGGACGCAGCACTTGTGAATTCAGCGGCCGGGGTGTTTCCGTCCTCACTGAGCTTCTGCGTCTCGCATCCTGATGTGCCTCCCAGGCACTTCCCCAAGTCCCCATAGTTGGTTTCCAGGACGTTGAGGTTGTTGTTCACGACGCTGTACAGCGGGACTCGCGTGTGCAAGAACTGCGTGCAACTACCGAGCAGGGAGGCATACGCAATGCCTTGCCGTTGATCCTCAGGAGTGTAGGTGCAGTACATCGATGAGTTGTGGAAGCTGGCAAAGTTGATATTTGAAATGGCTTGCCCCGCGAATGCACAGCTAGACCACGCAACCTGATTGTTGTACACGTCATTCCACGCGTCCTGCATCATGGTGCCGATTACGTCAAACACCATGCAGGAACTCACGACGGTAGACAAACCAGCGTCGTTGCCACCAATACTCAACAACGTCGTGTCGTACTTCTTTCCTTGCGCGATTGTCGACAATTGATCAACCTGAGCCGGCATGTACTCACCTGTGCTGGTGTCGCCACCAGGCCACTTCTTCTGTGGACTTAGCATGCCGCCACTCTGGGCAACGCCAGTGTTATCTGGCTGCAGCTTGATCTGGGCACCAGAGCAGGCAACATCCACCAGAGTCACGTTGGAACGGTTGGATTGATTCTCCAAGTTCATGGCTGCACGAACGAAGCCGCCCCAACGACTGCGGTGGCAACCGGCGTCGTCCCACAGGATCGCGTTGGTGCGTGGATCGCGGATCTGTGGGAATCCTTCGCCGGACGCGTAGGAGTCACCAGTGATTGCCATGAGGGTGTTTTTGACGGTGATCTTGCTGTTGACCGTCTTAGAGATGCGATGAACGGTGTCCGTCACCGTCAACGTCAACGGATAGGTGCCTTCCTTCAGTTGCACGGAGCGGTTGGCGCACGGCACATTCTTGATCGACACGACCGGCGATGCCTTGATTGTCCAAGTGCAGCTCAACTTTGAAGCAGGAACACCCTTCGCGCTGACCTTGGACACCAAAGTCACGTCGTACGCGGGATTGGCACCGCTGGGAAGCGGGCCGTAAAGGGCATTACCGGCCTGGGGGTAACCAGGAACCTTAGTCATGGGAGTGGCTGGCCACTGGGCATTCTTACCTTGGGCGGCTGGTACGCCGCGGGGCATCGTCCAGTCCCAGTTCGCGTTGATGTTCTTCCAGGCGCCGTATGTCTTGCCATGCGCCGTGGAATTGCTCGCGGTCGGTTTCACGACGGCTTTGCGCGCGTCTGGCGTCGTATCAACACCTGATGAATCGTCCTCAAGCGGCACGACGGTGTTGACGGGTGCACCCGGTGCATCGTTCGAGTCAGATTGCGCCGTGTCTTGTTGATTCGTTGTTGCTGCTGAAGGGGAGGGCGAGTTTTCGTGCGCTTGCGCCGGAGCAATACCCAGCGCAGTCACTGCCAACGCGCCAGAGGCGGTAGCAATAAGGAGCTTCTTCATATTTGAGACGCCATTTCGATTCGAGGGTTCACCGGACAACCCCGCAAAAGTAGGTCAAGAAATGTGATCAAAGCCGCTTGAGCGCGCAGATGGGTGATCTTGACGACTCTCCGTAACGAGCCATTCGGACGAACGGGTTACTCGTCGCCCATCTCGAGATCCCAGGCCCGAACTCCACCGATAATTCCGGCGACATTCGGCACGATGGTGACGTCATCACCGAGGTTGGCAGTCAGCCGTCTGGCGTTCCCCCCACCGACGTACAACTGGTCCCAAAGAAACACTGGTCGCAGTCCATCAATGACCTCAACCATGCGCTCACTCCAACGCCGCGGACCCAGCTTCTTCAGCTGTTTGATCCCGATCCAAGTGTCATAGGTTGCACCTTCGCGGACCGGCGCGTGCGACATCTCAAGGTGGGGAGCTAACCGGCCGTTGTTGAAGCACGCACACCCGAGACCGGTTCCCAAAGTGAACATGACCTCAAAGCCCTCGCGTTGGATCACTGCCGCCCCTTGCACCTCGGCATCGTTGAGTACTCGAGTAGGGCGTTCGAAGGTTGCCTGCAGGATCGATTTGGCATCCCAGTTGCGCCATTCCTCGACCAGTTGCGGGTCTTTCTCTGTGTACGGTCCCGCCACATTTGGATAGTGCGGCGTGCGCACAACACGACCGTTGCGGATCATGCCCGGCATACCGACTGTCACACGGTCGAACTCCGGCATTTTCGAGGCGATCTTCTTCAACGTTTTGACGAATCGCTCTGGCGGAAGCGGGTACGGGGTGGGCACGCGCACCCGATCAGCGATGAGTTCGCCGTCCTCGTCGAGGACCGATGCTTTGATCCCGGAACCACCGCAGTCAATGCCCAAGGTATGCAGACCTCGGGGACGGTTATCCGGCATCTGCCCAGCCTGCCGGAAATGACAGGTCAGGCGCCATCTGAAGTAACCGTCTTGTCTTGTC
>JBDHZU010000122.1:0-6076 GCA_039812085.1 Candidatus Nanopelagicales bacterium
CGAACCACCCGAGACCTTCACACCGACGGCGTTCAATGCCTCCGGCAGGGTGTCTCGCATCGCGGTGTTCTCACCAAAACCGACCATGATCTTCTGCAGCAGCGGGTAGCCGCCAGTCGCCGCCCGCACATACACCGGCTCGACGTACAACATTCCCCCGCCGATGGGCAGCGACAACAGGTTGCCCAGATCCACCTCGGAACCACCACGACGCAACAAGCTCAATTCGGACGCAATATCCGGGTTGGACTCAAAATTGTTCTGCACCTGCTGAGGCCCAGGAATCGTCGTGTTGCGCGGAAGCTGCAACACCTCAAACGATCCGTACGGATCCCCCGGATCAGACACCACACTCATGAAAGACGCCAACGTCTGACGACCTACTGGAGAGAACGCCGTCGTCAATGAGAACTGCGGAGTCTTCTGATCCGGCATCTGCAAACTCAAGTAGTACGGCGGCTGCAGCGCATTCTGATCCTTCTTGGTCGGATCGTTCGGAATCTCCCAGAAGTCCTGTCCGCCATAGAAAGCTGCCGGGTCTGTCACGTGGTACCGCGAGAACACTGTGCGCTGAACCTTGAACATGTCCTCCGGGTACTTCACGTGCGCGAGGATCGACGCGGGCATCTCTGAGCGAGGCTGCACCACCCCGGGGAAAGTCTTCTCCCACGTCTTCAAAATCGGATCGTTGGCATCCCACTCGTACAAGTTGACGGTGCCGTCATACGCATCCACCACAGCTTTGACCGTGTTGCGCATGTAGTTGATGTCATCGCGTTTGCCACCCAACTGCCGGGCTTGACCATTCGCAGACACGGTCGAATCGCTGGTCGCCGAATCCAATTCCACTCGCGACGAATATGGGTAGTTGTTGCTCGTCGTATAGCCATCGACGATCCACTTGATCCGACCATCCACCACCACGGGGTACGGGTCAGAATCCAACCGCAGCCACGGTGCCGCCTTGCTCACAATCACTGCTGGGTCGCGATCCCACAAAATCCGGGACGAACTATTCACCGAATCCGACAACACAATGTTCGGGTCTTGAAACTTGATCCCAAACAGCAACTGGTTGAACAAGCTGCCCACCGGAACACCACCAGTGCCGGTGTAGGTGTTGTTCTGCTGCTTGTTCGGCGCATTGTCATCCGGGTAGTCCAACTCCTGCGGAGCCGCACCCTCCGGCGCTCCCACAATCGAATAGCTCGGCGAGTTCTGCCCGAAGTACACCCGCGGCTGGTCAATCTTCAACGGCCCCGTCGGAGGAATCCCACCCTCAAAGAACACCGGGTTGCCGTTGGATTCCTTCTTGTTATCTGCGGCTGCCACGAACCCGTACCCATGCGTATAAACCACATGCAGGTTGGCCCAGTTGCGTTGATCGGATGCCAGCGCACTCAGGTTCAGCTCACGCACTGCCACAACCGCGCCCTGAATCCCATCAGTCAGCTTGTAGCGATCCACATCCAGCGTGTCCGGGAATCCATAGAAGCTGCGGTTCTGCTGCAACGCCGCAAACGTTGGCGACACCACTGACGGATCGACGATGCGAATGTCGTTCAACGTCCCTTGCTGCGTGGCCAACACCTTCTGATCGACGGTGCCACTCGCGACGTAATCCTTGACCTTAATTCCGTTGAGGTTGTATGCCTGCCGGGTCGCATCGATGTTGTGCTGAATCGACTGCTGTTCCTTAATCTGCTCACTCGGACGAACCGTGAACTGCTGCACGATTGCCGGGTAGATGCCGCCAATCACCAGCGCGGACAACACCAACAAACCAAGTCCAGTCGCAGCCACCATCCACGACCGACGGAACACATTGACGAAGAACAAGATCGCGCAAATGATCGCAATCGCCGCCAAGATTCCCTTGGCCGGCAGCAACGCGTTGATGTCCCGATACTTCAAGCCAGTGAAACCCTGCAGAAAGTCTTCGCTCTTCAACGTCAGCCCATAGCGGTCTAACCAGTAGCTGGCAGCCTTCAACAGACAGAAGATTCCCAACAGCACGGACAGTTGCACTTGCGCGGCCGACGACACTCGTGGTGCAGGCGGCTGTAACCGAATCCCGCCATAGACGTAGTGCACGATCACTGCCGCCAGCAGCGACAACAGCACCATCGCGAACAGGAAGCCGAGGACGAACCGCAAGAACGGATAGGTGAAGACGTAGAAACCGATGTCTCGACCGAACTGCTGATCAGTCGAGCCGAATGGCACTTGGTTGCGCCACATCGCCCATAAACGCCAGGCCGATCCTGCGCTGATTCCTGCCAGCACACCGATCACGGCGGGCACGAGGAACAACAGTGGTTTACGAATCGGTTCCAGGCTTGAGCGATACCGCTCCAGACTGAGTTGCTCGGCATTGCGAATCCGCAGCATCGGTCGCTTCTTGAATGCCACCCACATCGAGCTGCCGATCGCCAACGCCATCAGCAGACCGAACACCACACACAACACCAGTCGCATCACGATCTGGGTGGAGTAGACACTGGTCTTGTCGATCGAACGGAACCACATGAGGTCGGTGTCGAACTGGGTGAACAGCACCAGCAAGATGAGCAAAACGACAAGCGTGATGATCGCGGGGATCAGCACACGCCCACGTCGCGACGGCGGCTGCCCAGCAGCCGACTCCGGCGCACCGGGTGTCGCAGAGAAACTCACCCGGGTCACACTACGGTCGGTCGAGGTCCCTCCGCATGAAAGGGCATGTAAGTGTCGCGTCTGCGCAATGCACAGATCACCGTAAATGTCAGTGTCAGACCCATCGGCCAAGATCGTCCCAATGAACCGGCTCTATTCAGATCCCCTGACAGAAAACACCTCGTTTTACGCGAGGGTGACTCTTCCTGCTGATTGCACCTTTCCCCGGTTTGACGACGATGATTTCTTCCATTCACGGCCATCCAAAGCCACTGGCAGCATTTTGAGCGGTGTGTGCTGGGCTCTGTTGGCCGCCGGTATCGGCTGGCAGTTCGCCAACCTCATCTTCATTGGTGACGCAGTCGGCTACAGCTACAGCCTGTTCACTGATCCACTGCTTCTGCTGATCATCCCAGTCGCCTTTGCGTGTGGAACTTATCGCGAGGCTCGCTACCCACGCCGCGACTGGACACCCCGCGAACACGACAACTCAGACTTTGCTCATGAGCTAAGGAAACTCCGCCTCAAGAACGGAGGACTGGAAAGTCTCAACAGGCAGTCACCTGCCTCGCCGCCGGAACTTGAGCTTCACAAGGAGTGGAGACTGACCCGTCGCGGCGCTAACCCACAAGAGAAAATCACCTGGCGTGAGCTTCTTTCCGAGCTTCGAGACGTAGAGAACAAATGGGAATTTGTCGGGGTGTTGGTCTTCGTGGCAGGCCTTTCGTTTTCCCTTTGGTACTCCCAGCAGCATTCCGCTGGGAAGTTCATCACTGCCGTCCTGCTCGCCGGTGCAGTCGTATTGGGCATCTTCGGCGGATCTTCACGCCTGTTGGCAATCCTCTTTTGCGCCATCTGGATCTTCCTGCATTTTTCCGCCATGGGCATGCTCATCACGACTTGTCTCCTGTTTGTCGCCATCGCATCCACAACTGCAGACTTGCGACGCTTTTCTCGAATCAACGATCGTCGCCAAGAACAAGATGATCGCGCCGATGCTGACTTCCTCCGCTCACTGCCCGACGACATGAAAGATGAGGCCGTCCTCAAACGTTTGGCTGAACTGGAATCCCAGGGGTACTAATCCGTTTTTGCAAACTCAATATCGGATCGGCAATAGATGCCTGCACCATGACACAGGTCAAGCTCGTAGCATCACGGGCATGTCTGAATTGGTGCAAGCTCTACGTCGCCTTGAAGCGGACGTTCACTCCGGTGGTTGGGATCAACGAACCCGAGTTTTCGCGCTCGCGCCTTTTGGGGATTTGGCCTCGCAACAACCTGAATTGGTGGCGGGATTGCGCGCCCAACTTGCCGAGGAAGGCGTCACCGTCACTGACGACCTGCTCGTTCCGATCGAGCAAGAGTGGCCATTCCCCGATGTCGAGCTGGACGATGCTTTGGCTCGTGTGGAATGGCCCCCGAAAGTTCAGGCAGCAGCAATCGTCGTCGAGCGAGTCATTCTTCCGCCGGAAGCTGAGCAAGAAGTTGCCGAGCTATCCGACCCAGTGGCTGATCCGGTGCAGGCTGTCCATGAGCATCCGTCTGCACAAGACGTTCGCATGGCTGTCATCGCGGCACGATCTGGTGAACATTGGTGCCTGATCCGTGCTCGTTCACCGCAAACTGACGGCGATGTTCCCGTCCCGGATCAGATGTATGAAGCCGCCGATCTCGTCCCCGGATTGATCGATGCGCTCGAACAGACCTTCCAATAGTTAGCTGCGCAGGCGTTCTTGCGCGGCCCGAACGAGTCGCACCACAGAGTCGTCCGTCGTGGGCAACCGATCAGCCGGGAACCAGCGCACATCGGCTGATTCCAGCGACGTTGTGGGTCGAGCTTCATCAGCAATGACGGCGACGAACCGTACGTCCCAGTGTTCGCCACAACCAAAACCACTGCCTAACTCGTGACGGTCGAGGTCGAGCACTGGAGTATGCAACGCGACCTGACTAATGCCGCTTTCTTCGACGGTTTCTCGCAACGCGGCTTGCACAATCGTCTCGCCCAAGTCGATGTGTCCACCAAATTGCAGCCAGGCATCGGCCTTCTTGTGGTGATGCAGCAACACCCGAGTCGCAGCCGGATTGACCGCAATTGCACTAGCCGTCAGATGCGCTGGTTGCGTCGATCGATCCATCGGATGAACCACCGTCCGAGCGAACTGCAGAAACTCGTGTTTCAGTTCGCGTTGCCGGTGCGCGTAGACCGAGTCGCTGTGTTGATGGTCGGGGTATTGCTCAAGCAGCCCGATCGCGTCGATCACGCGAGCGGATTCCGAACCGGGCTGCCAGTCACTCATTGGTCCGGTTCATCCCGTTCGGAGTCATCGACCTCGTCCGTCTCAGACTCGTCGGCCGGCGGTTTGCTGGCCGGTGTCTCATCACTGTCGTCTGACGACCCAGCAATCGTTGCGTCCTCGCTTGGCGCATCACCAGCAGTCAGGCTCGGATCATTGGGATCAAAATCTGAACCGGCACTCGTTGTGCGACCGATGAACCCACTGGGATCGTCCAAATCATCTGCCGTGGGCAACAAGTCCGGGTGCGCCCAGAGCGCATCACGCGCCTGCGGACCACCCGTCTCGCGCAACTCCTGCCACAACGCAGCGGCCTCCCGGAGACGACGCGGACGGAGTTCCAAACCAACTAACGTGGCAAACGTCTTCTCTGCCGGACCACCTGTTGCTCGACGACGACGCAGCGTCTCTCGTAAACGGTCATAAGCAGGCAGTCGATCGCTGACGGCGGCATCCACCACGTCATCCACCCAGCCCTCGATCAGGGCGAGCAACGTTTCCAACCGGGCCAGCGCTGCCTTCTGCTCGGGAGTGTCTTGTGGCGCGAATACGCCAGAACCCAATGCTTCTTGCAGGGCCTCCGGGTTTTGCACATCGACTCCGGCCATCGACTGCTCGATCTGATCGCGGTCGATCTGAATCCCCTGCGCATACGTACTGATCGCCGACTCAACCCGAGAACGCAGCCACGGAACATGCGCAAACAGACGCTGACTAGCTGCCTCGCGCAGAGCCACGAACAGCATCACGTCGCGATCAGACAGTTCCAGCCCGTCCGAGAACTCCTTGATATTGCTTGGCACCAGGGCACACGCCCCATCAGTAGTCAGTGGAATACCAACGTCGGTTGAGCTGACCACCTCGGCAGCCAATAACGACAGCCCTTGCCCCACCTGCATGCCGAACATGGCGGCACCCATCGACTTCGCCATCCCCAACAGCGGACCAGCCATCGCCGCCAACTCGGGGGGCAAACCTTCTGGCAAGGCCGAGGCGTCCTCGGGCATCAACGTGCTCATGGTCTGTTCCAGCGACGACGCGATCGGTTCGATGATCTGTTGCCATGCGGGCAAGGTCGCGGTCAGCCATTCGCTGCGACTCCACGCCAACGCAACTGCTGT
>JBDHZU010000123.1:0-6022 GCA_039812085.1 Candidatus Nanopelagicales bacterium
CACGCTTGCTTTGAGCGCGCGCTGGTTCTCGCTATCCGTGTGCTGCCAGTCGCAGCCGCCGCACTCCCCAGCCACAGGACACGGCGGTTGGACTCGATGTGGTGATGCGGAATGGACCGCAGTGGTGGTGGCAAAGAGGAATCGTCCGCGTTTGCCGTGTGCGGTCACCTGTGCCTGGACGGACTCATCTGGGAGGGCGGCACGGACGAAGACGGTGCGTCCATCAGCAGCTCGACCGAGACAGGTGCCGCCAGCAACAGGTCGGAGAACGTCCACGTCGATGAACTCACCAATGGCAGGTGCGTCGGTGGACGTTGGTTGCGGACGGGTCACGGAGCCAGAGCCTGTCACAAGGAAGGATCAATGAGGACATCGAGCCGTGGACCACTCGGGGTATCCGAAACGTCAACGTTCCACCCAGCCGACGCACATCCCGCCACTACCTCATCGACTGAACGAGGTTCGTCCGGCAGTTCGATAAGCGTGCGAGCAACTTCTCCTTTGGTGGCTTTGCTGAAGTGACTGACAGCAGTACGTGACCCGCCCGGTCCGCGTTGCCAGATCTTCACGGTCAGAACGTGGTCACGCAATTCCGACGATGGCTTCCACATCGCGACGTACGACGACGACCTCATGTCGATCACGAGTCGTCGCTTGAAAACTGTCGGCAGCACCTCAGTGAGATATGGCCGCCAGTAGGACGACACTCGACCGATCCCCGGGAGTGAGGAATCAGCGTTGAGTCGGTAGGCCGGAACCCGGTCGGCCAAAGTGAGGACTCCAAACAGCGCCGAGAACACCCGAACTTGTCGAGTTGCTCGGCGACGCGTGGAGACGTCGGCGTTCGATAGATCCAGATGGTCGTAGAGCACACCGGTATAGATCGCCCGGGCGGCAGCAGTTGGTTCCTGCGCAAGGTTGGCGGTGGCTGCTCGAAGGTGGTCGTTGGCAAGCGATACGCCCAACGCCTCACGCGCTTGAGCGGGTTTGTCTTGGCAAAACGAGGTCAATGCCGTGATCATCGTGGACCGCGGTTTCGTTAGTTCATCGGCCGACAACGTCGTCAGATCTAACGGACGACCAGACCGGGGTGCAGTCTTGCCCTCCGAAGGCGGCAGGAGGATGAACATGACTCCATCTTGCCTTCCGCAGATGCGACGCCCACCACGACGCGGGCATGCTGGAGACATGGCATCAATTTGGAAGGGTGCGTTGGTCTTTGGCTTGGTCAACGTTCAGGTGAAAGTCCACCCGGCGACGCAAGACAAGGACGTGTCTTTCCGACAGGTCCACGCCGAGGATGGTGGACGAATTCGTTACCAACGCCGCTGCGACGTGTGCGGTGAAGTCGTGCCCTTCTCCGATATCTCCAAGGCATATGAAGCACCCGATGGTCAGACGGTTGTGGTGACCGAAGAAGACCTCGAACAATTGCCTGCTGGCCGTAGCCGCGAGATTGATGTCCTGGAGTTCGTGCCCAGCGACCAGGTAGATCCGATTCGATTTGAGCGGTGCTACTTCCTGGAACCTGACCCCACCGCAGTTCGGCCTTACGTCTTGCTGCGTGAGGCGTTACGCAATACCGAACGCACTGCCATCGTGAAGGTGGCCTTGCGTAACAAGACCCGTCTGGCTGCGTTGCGCGTCTACGACGACGTGATTGTGTTGCAAACCATGTTGTGGGACGACGAAATTCGGCCCGCCTCATTCCCCAGCTTGGACGAACAGGCCGAAGCGCCACGTAAGAACGAACTTGCCATGGCGGCTTCGCTGATCTCCACGATGGAAGCAGACTTCGACCCCACCGAGTACACCGACGAGTACCGGGAACAGATGCTGGAACTGCTGACCAAGAAACTCGAATCCGGTGAAGACGTGATCGAGGTCGAGGCTGGCGAGGACGACACAGCGAAACCAAGTGGAAAGGTCGTCGACCTCATGGCTGCGCTGCAAGAGAGCATCGAACGTGGCAAGGCACGTCAGGCTGAACGTTCTGACGCGGATGAGGATCGTCCGAAGAAGAAGTCGAGCTGACCGAGCACCGTGCCTGTATCCGGCCTGCTCACTGTTGACGGTCACGAATTACGTGTGACCAACCTGGACAAGGTGCTGTACCCGGCGACCAACACCACCAAGGGCGACGTTCTGTCGTACTACGGAGCGGTAGCCAGCGAACTCATCGCTCATGCGCACGACCGGATTGCGACTCGTAAACGTTGGCCCGACGGCGTGCAGGCCGAGAGTTTCTTCGAGAAGAACTGTCCGAGTCATTTGCCGGAATGGATCGAGACGGCGACGCTGGAACACAGCAAGCGAGTGATCACCTATCCGCTCATCAACAACACGGCAACGGTGCTGGCCTTGGCGCAACTGGCGGCATTGGAGTTCCACGTTCCCCAATGGAGAACTGAGGTTGGTGGAACTCAGCGCCAACTACCTGACCGAATTGTGTTCGATCTTGATCCAGGGCCGGGAGTGGGACTACCGGAATGCGCCACGGTCGCTTTGCTCATCCGAGAGGTATTGGCAGATACCGGCCTCGCGGTGTTCCCCGTCACGAGCGGCAGTAAGGGGATGCAGCTCTACGCCAGCGTGCTCGACCACCCGCAGATTGCCGCCGATACGTCAGCGTTCGCCAAGGCCCTGGCGGAACAGTTGGCATTGGCTGTTCCCGAGCAGGTCGTCACCGGAATGGCCAAGGCTGATCGAGGTGGCAAGGTCTTCATCGATTGGAGTCAAAACAACATCAACAAAACCACGATCACCCCGTACTCCCTACGCGGCAGAGAGCATCCCAACGTGGCAAGTCCCCGAACCTGGGATGAGATTTCCGATGGCGCGAACCTCACGCAGGTGTCCTACCTCGAACAGTTAGAACGCCTCGCCACCCATGGTGATTTGTTGGCCGAACTTCCTTAGGGATCTCGCTTGATCTTGGGTACCTAGGCGACGCGAATACCAGTTGATCGACCAGCCACAAGGGCATCGCTTTCCAACACGGCATCGGTGACCACTCGTACTGCGGTTGCGTCGTAGGTCAGTCCGTAATGACCAACACCGCGAAGGACAAACTGCGTCGCGCGCAACTTCGGATGGTCTAGTCGACCGTTGTCTCCCGGCACGACCTCATCGGTCGTGGAGTAGATGCTCATCCAACGAGTGGGTTGTTCCGTGGTTTGTTCGTCGATATCCGACAGAGTCTCGGAACCCGGACGAAGTTCTTCCACCAAGCCACCCACCTTGGGGATCACGCGGAATCCGGTGGTCGCCCACGGAGTGCCGTGGTGCGGACTTCCGATAGTGATTCCGGTTGCGACCAACGGTTGCAGCTCCGGGTACTTGTTGAGTGCCGCGCGCAGCACGATGCCGCCTAGCGAATGAGCCGCGACGTGGACGCCGGGAACTCGTTCCCGTTCGATGTATTCCACGATTTTCTCGGCTGCTTGCTCGGCGCATTGATCGACGCTGCGTCCAAAGGTGTAGTAGTTCAGCGCCCGAGTCTTCAACCCGCACGATTGCATCTCGCGCTGAATCTTCACTGCCCACGACTGGTTATGGGCAAGCCCATGCAGCAGTACAACGGGAAGTGCATGGGGATTCTTGGCCCGGTGCGACCGTTGCCGAATCGGAGTAGAGAGAAGACGGGTCAAGTGGTCAGAAACGCCGGACAAATACAGCCCGCCTGCACTCGTTGCGTAGAGCGCTTCCATCGCGACCATGGTGAGCAGGTTCGGGTCACGCCCAAACGAGCTTCCCACCGCATAAGTCGAACCGTTGGATCCAAAGATCGTCTCGGGTTCGCCGTCGGGTGGGACCACTGACAACACCGTCATGCGCAGGTCCTTTCGGATGGCTGCGCCTAGTTTGCTGCCTATTAACCTTTGCCGGCAGGTCCACTTCACCCGTTTGTCCGGCTGGTTCTGACAGGCGTTCTCACGATCTCCGTCGATAACGTTTGGTGGTGAAGATTCCTCGGCTGGTGAAGGGAACGCTGCGTCGTACAGCGTCCCCCTCGGCTCGCGCCGGAATCATTGCGGCGTCAGCGAATGTCGCAGCCACATTTGCCCGCGGACTATTGCCGCGCAGTGTGCTGGATCAAGCACTGGTCACCGGTATTTGTAGTGCCGCTATGTACGAGACCGTGACCTGGGTGCATGCATCTGCCCAGACGATCGCCTTGCGGACCAGTGACAGTGGCGGGATGCGTGGGCGAACCGCCAGTTCTTCCCGAACGTTGGCTGCTGATCTTGCATTCATCGGGGTTGGGTTAGGAGCCAGCCAAGCGCTGCCCCACAAAACTGATGAGGCATTAGGTAAGTCGTTGGTTCGGTTCGGCGCACAAACCCTGATGGTGGGTGGTGCGGCCGGCGCGACGGTTGCCGCGATTGACTCCACGCTGTCAACGATCTTCCCGAAGAAGAATTTGCACATGCGACCCGTGCTGGCTGACGTTGCTGTCGGTGGTGCGGTTGCTGCTGGCAGTGTGTTCGTTCGACATCAGCAGGCAAAGAAGTATGGGCTGGTCGATCCAGAACGCCGAGCGATCAAACGGGCAGACGTCGGCGCGACTGTTAAAGCGGTGGGAACAGGAGTTGCAGCCGCTGGTGGGCTGTTCATCCTGAGCGGCACAGAGGACGTGATCGCTGCTGGAGTGGATCGCTTCTTAGACGAACGAGTCACCCGGTACGACATCGGAAGCCCTGTGCTGGCTCACACCGTGGCATTCGGCGTGATGGGTGTTGCAGGTGTAGCCGGGCTAGCCGTCGTGCGCAGACGCATCCAGAAGTCGGGCGACATCGTGGAACCGGCATACCCACAGGCACCTGAAAGCCAATTCGTGACGGCAGGCCCCAATTCGGTGATCGCATTCGATTCCATCGGCAAAGAAGGTCGCCGGTTCGTTCTCATGGCGTTGAAGGCCGACGAGATCGAAGCCGTTATGGGTGAAGCGGCAATCGACCCCATCCGAATCGTCGCGGGATTCGAGGCAGCAAAGACGGTGGAAGACCTTGCCCAGCTCTGCCTGGAAGAGATGGAGTCGCTGGGGGCATTCGATCGCTCGCTGATCTGCGTCGCCTCCCCAACCGGGGTTGGTTACGTCTCCTACACATTCGCCGAATCCTTGGAGTACCTCACTCGTGGCGACTGCGCGATTGTGATGCCGCAGTACGCGTTGGTGCCTAGTGCGCTTGCCTTGGTCGACACCACAGATGGTGTGCGTCTGCAACGACGAGTGTTGGAGCTGATCCAAGAACGAATCGCCACTATGCCTGCCGAGGCGGCCCCACAAGTAGTGCAGTTCGGCGAATCGCTTGGCGCACAAGTTGCCTTGGATGTGGCCTACCCACATGGCGCGGGAGAGTTCGCGCGACTCGGTGTCGCTAAGGGCATCTACCTCGGTGTTCCGTTCCGCACCAAAGCGTGGAATGCCTGGTGGAACGCGCCGGAACAGTTCGATCCCAACCGGGTCTTGGTCAAAGTCACCGAACCCAGTGGATTGTTCAGCGATCCCACGCGCCGCAACGCACACCAGGTCATGGTGGTTCATGACGACGACCCGGTGAACAAGTTCACCTACCGACTCATCGTTAAGCAGCCGTGGTGGATGGGCGCGCCCGCAACCCGTCCGGCAAAAGTCCCGCGCGAGACGATCTGGCGGCCAATCACCACATTCGCCATCACGTTGGTCGACCTTATGAATGGCATGGACTTCAAACCAGGAGAGTTCCGTCGAGTAGGCCACGACTACCGGATCGACTCCGCGCCCATCACCCAACTCGTCTACGAACTAGACGCCACCGATGAGCAGATGGCCCGCATCGACCAAGCGCTGCGGGACCGAGAACAGCAATGGGCCGCGAAGCGTTTGATCACTCGAAAGTTCAGTTCTGCCAGGGATAACGTCACTCGCACACTGTCGTCGTGGGGAGTCAAAGCATCCAGTGTGGAGCTGCCAGAAGTTGCCGACCTGGATCCTGCCTCTACTTCACTCGATGGGTTCATCGCACGCTTGGGCAGCAGT
>JBDHZU010000124.1:0-5961 GCA_039812085.1 Candidatus Nanopelagicales bacterium
CGCTGTTAACCAAGGTGTGGTCGGCAGCGGCCCGACCGGATTTCGTGGCTGAGGTTCAAGCCATGCGTCGCCGGGTAGAGGAGAACATCGGCAAGAACGCCGAACGTGAGCTCAAGCTTGGTCACGGGGGGCTTCGCGATGTCGAGTTCTCGGTGCAGTTGTTGCAGCTCGTCCATGGTCGAGCCGATGTCATGTTGCGCAGCCCAAACACGATCGAGGCGCTACAGGCCATGTCGTTGTGGGGCTATGTCGGACGTGAAGATGCGGCCACGTTGGCGGCTGCGTACCGATTCCTTCGCTCGGTTGAGCATCGTCTGCAGTTACGTCAGCTTCGTCGCACCCATGTCTTGCCGGATGATGACGAATCCTTGCGCTTCTTGGGTCGGGCAATGGGGTACCGCCGCGAACCAGGTGCTGAGCTACTGGCTGAACTGCATAAGCATCGAGTTGCGGTTCGTCGGTTGCACGAGAAGTTGTTCTACCGACCGTTGCTTAACGCGGTGGCGCGACTTGATCCTGGCGATGCTCGGCTCACCCGAGACGCAGCAAGTGAGCGTTTACAAGCTCTCGGCTATGCCGACCCAGACGGTGCCCTTCGACATTTGGAGGCATTGACGAGTGGAGTCTCACGTCGAGCGGCGATCCAACGGACGCTGCTGCCGGTCTTGCTGGGTTGGTTCGCGGACGGCCCTAACCCGGACGCAGGTCTGCTGGCCTTCCGCAAAGTGTCTGACGCCTTGGGTTCGACCCATTGGTATCTCCGGCTGTTGCGCGATGAGTCCGAGACAGCGGAGCGGTTGGCGCACATTTTGGCAAGCTCGCGTTACGCGACCGAACTATTGCTCAAGGCTCCCAATGGAGTCGCGGTGCTTGGTGACGAACAGGCGTTGACCGCTCGTTCCGGGGTGGAAATCGAGCATGAGATTACGTCCATTTTGGACCGGACTGAGTCTGCGGATGCCGCGATGGAATTGATCATGGCGACTCGTCGTCGAGAACTCTTGCGGATCTGCGCATCGGACATCACCGGTCGAATGGATGTCCATGAAGTTGGCGCGGCAATCACCACGTTGACTGATGTCACCCTGCAATCGGTGTTGGAAATCGTTCGACGCGATGTGGCCTCCACGATGGGACTGGACGACCCCGACGATCTACCCACCGCGTTCTCCGTCATCGGCCTTGGTCGTTTGGGCGGCAGGGAAGCGGGTTACTCATCAGACGCAGACGTGATGTTTGTGCATGAACCAACCGAAGGCTCTGACGAACAAGAAGCGACTCGGGCGGCCACGGCCATTGCCAATGGGATGAAGGCTCGACTATCGCCTTCGGCAAATGATGTCGGACTAGAAATCGACTCTGATCTGCGACCGGAAGGTCGTTCCGGTCCACCAGTTCGGACGCTGGCCTCTTACGCGAAGTACTACGAACGCTGGTCCTCACCGTGGGAAGCCCAAGCGATGCTGCGGGCCCGCCCAGTCGCTGGTGACGTGGACTTGTCGAACCGGTTCATGCAGCTCATCGATCCGCTTCGTTGGCCGGCTAGTGGCATCAGCGAGGCCGACCTACGAGAGATGCGACGACTCAAAGCGCGGATGGAGTCCGAGCGCCTCCCACGCGGTGTCGATCCAGCAATGCACGTGAAGCTTGGTCGCGGCGGATTGTCTGATGTCGAGTGGGTGGCGCAGCTTTTCAGCTTGCAGCACGCGCACCAGTACTCGCAGTTGCAGTCCACCAACACCCTCACGGTGTTAGATGCGGCCACCGATGCGGGTCTGTGTTCCGAAGAAGACTGTGTGTCTCTCAAGGACGCGTGGAGTATGGCCAGTCAAATTCGTAATGCAGTATTCCTCGTCTCCGGTCGAGCCAACGACCAACTGCCGACCGAACACACTGTGCTGGCAGGCGTTGCCTTTCTGATGGGATACAGCCCAACGGGTGGCGCGGCTTTGACCGATGACTACCTGCGTCTGACTCGCCATAGTCGTGCCGTCACCGAGCGCCTGTTCTATGGCTGGGAACCGGTCATCGAGTCACCGATCTGATCGGGCAGTAACGTCGGGGCAATGAGCCCTGACCGCCTCGTGCAGCTTGCCGAGCAATTCGGCAACAGCATCGGCTGGCTGGTGGTGACGTACCGGACGGGTCTGGCGATCGGACTGATCGCGGCACTCGTACTGTGCTGGCCGTTGGCCAAACTCACCGGATCATCGGTGCTGGTGATGTTCGGAGTGCTGGCTTCATTGGCGGCGATTGGGGCGTTCACACTGACGCCGGGTACGCCTGGATTCGAGCAGGTGGGTTGCATCTACAACATCGCCCAACCCACCCGCAGCGACTTGGTTCGTCCGACGGACATCAGCCTCAACATTCTGTTGTTCATTCCGCTTGGGTTGTTCTTGTCGTGGCTACGCAAGCCAGCGGTGGTTGTGATCGGTATTGCGCTCGCTGCTTTACTGCCATTCGCCATCGAGTTTGCGCAGTTGCGGTTTATCCCTAACCGGTCGTGTTCGTTCTACGACGTGGCAACCAACCTGTCGGGGTTGGTGATCGGTGTCGTGCTGGGCCTGTTGGTGCGTGCCGTGGTCTCGATGTTGCGCCGATAGGCTCATCGGATGGCAGTGGAACTTCTGGACAGCGAGTTTGCTGAACTCGTTGAGCAGGCATTGGACTCGCTGCCGCCTGATCTTGCCAGCGCCATCGACAACGTGGGCATTGTGGTCAGCGCTGAATCACCGCGCGGTCAACCGGAGCTTCTCGGGTTGTACGAGGGAATCCCGTTGCCGAAGCGCGGCAACAACTATGTCGGTGCCATGCCTGACCGAATCTCGATCTTCCGTGGCCCCTTGTTGCGGATGTGTCACTCGCGGGATGAAGTTGTCGAACAAGTACGCATCACCGTGATCCACGAACTTGGCCACTACTTCGGTTTCGACGACGATCAGCTACACGATCGTGGGTATGGGTGATGGCTGCTCCGGTCAATGTCATCAGCGTCGAATCCGTCGACAAATCCTTCGGCGATAAAGCCCTGCTCGATCACGTCAGCCTGGGAGTCGCGGTCGGGCAACGGATCGGGGTGGTGGGACGCAACGGCGGCGGCAAATCCACCCTGCTGAAGGTGCTCGGTGCCCAACTCGAACCGGATGCCGGACGAGTCACCACAGGTCGAGATGTTTCCGTCGGACTGCTTCATCAGGCGGCACCCGCCAGTGAGTTGAGTATCGGTGAGTACCTATTTGCCGATGCGGCTGATCACGAGTGGTCCTCAGATGCAGCCACCCGCAATGTGCTCACCGGTCTACTTGGTGGCTGGGAACCAGAAGTACTCGCTCGCCAGCTCGACACCCTGTCTGGTGGGCAACGTCGTCGAGTGGAGTTGGCCGCACTGCTCACCAGTTCGGCAGACGTGCTTCTGCTGGATGAGCCGACCAACCACCTCGATGTTGAGGCCGTCAACTGGTTGGCCGACTATCTCAATGCGGATCGACGGCGAGCTGTTGTCGTCGTCACCCACGACCGGTGGTTCTTGGATGCGGTGACTGATCGCACCTGGGAAGTCGTCAACGGCAAGGTGGAGGAATACGACGGTGGATATTCCGCCTTTGTGCTGGCCAAGGCTGAACGTCAGCGCCAAGCTGATGCAGCAGCCGCCCGCCAGGCGAACTTACTGCGCAAGGAGTTGGCGTGGCTGCGACGTGGAGCACCTGCCCGTACCTCCAAACCTAAGTTTCGAATCGAAGCGGCCAACGCGCTGATTGATAAGGAGCCGCCACCACGTGATTCTTCACGCCTGCAATCCTTCGCCACTGCACGGTTGGGCAAGACCGTCATCGAAGCCACGGACCTGCGTCTAGAGCGAGACGGAAACGTTGTCATCGATGACCTCACCTGGAACATCGGTCCGGGAGACCGAGTGGGCCTGCTCGGCGCAAACGGAGTTGGCAAGTCAACATTGGTGGCTGGATTGCTTGGCCAGTTAGAGCCCGCCGCAGGTCGGGTCAAACGCGGCAAGACAGTGGCGTCGGCGCTGCTCTCTCAGCATTTGTCAGAGATAGATCCAGATGATCGAGTGCTGGAATCTGTTCAAGCGGTTGCCGGGCAATTGGAATTAGCGGATGGTCGCAGCTTGTCTGCCAGCCAGCTATGTGAACGGCTGGGTTTCGGTCCTGATGCGCAGTGGACATACGTCGGACGACTCTCTGGTGGGGAACGCCGCCGATTGCAGTTGACCCGGTTATTGATGGGTGGACCCAACGTGCTCGTTCTCGACGAGCCCACCAACGACTTTGACGTGGAGACGTTGACTGCGATGGAGGATCTACTCGACGGATTCCCCGGCACCCTCATCGTGATCAGTCACGACCGTTACTTCTTGGAACGAGTCTGCGACGACTTCTGGATGGTCGATCGACGCCACCATGTGGTGAATCTGCCTGGTGGAGTCGAGCAGTACGTGACGGATACAAACAATGCCTCGCTCATTCCTCACTCGACTTCTGCACAGTCCAGTGCTCGTCAACACGAGCCTGCTCCAGCCCCTTCTCAACAGGCATTGACCTCAGCCCAAGAGCGTCAATTGCGTAAAGAAGCGGCCCGGTTGGAGTCCCAAATCGAGCGTTGGGAATCGCAACAAACGGCATTGCATGATCAGATTGCCGCTGACCCGACCAATCACGAATTAGTGGCCGAAGTGAACGCTTCGTTAGTTGATCTCGATCGGCAGATATCCGAAGCTGAAGACCGTTGGGCACAAGTGGTCGAAGCCCTCGATGGCTGACAAGCAATCCCCACATAACTGCCACTAGCGTTGCGCGACGTGAGCACTACCGATGTGGCGCCGGCTCCTGCCCCGCGCATACGTCACCCTAGAAAAGGTGGCTTGCTGGCCCTGGGCGTCGGCGCGATCGGTGTTGTGTTTGGTGACATCGGAACGAGTCCGCTGTATGCGTTCCAAGAAATCTTCGAAGGTGCTCACCACATTCCTCCCGTGGAATCGCGAGTCCTTGGCGCTGCCTCGATGGTGTTCTGGACGCTCACTCTGATCGTGAGTGTCAAGTACGTCGCCATCGTGATGCGGGCGGACAACAACGGTGAGGGCGGCATCGTGTCGCTGGCTACCTTGGCCCAAAAAGGTACCTCCTGGAAGGGTGCTCGCCGTTGGCTAATGGCACTCGGCATTCTGGGTGCCGCTCTGTTCTACGGCGATGGAATGGTCACCCCGGCGGTATCTGTCATGTCGGCGGTGGAAGGTCTCGGGGTCGCGAAACCAAGCCTGGCGGATTACGTCATGCCGATCACTTTGGTTGTCCTGATCTGTCTGTTTCTGGTGCAGAAGCATGGAACCGCCAAAGTGGGTGCGGCATTCGGTCCGATCATGGTCATGTGGTTCGTGATCATTGGTGGACTTGGTTTGGCGAACATTCTGCCTACACCGCGAGTACTCGCTGCCATCAATCCGATGTACGCCACCCAGTTCTTTGCTGGGGAACCCATGACGGCATTTCTTGCCTTGGGGTCGATTGTCCTCTGTGTGACTGGCGCCGAGGCGTTGTACGCCGACATGGGTCACTTCGGTAAGAAGCCGATCCGAGTGTCCTGGTTCGCTATCGCGGTACCTGCGCTCTACCTGAACTACTTCGGTCAAGCGGCTGAGGTGCTGCGTGACCCTAAGAGCGCAGACAATCCCTTCTACAACATGGTTCCGGATGCATTGCAATTCCCGATGGTGATCCTGGCGACGATGGCCACGGTGATCGCATCTCAGGCTGTCATCACGGGTGCGTTCTCGATGACCAAGCAAGCAATCGCACTGGACTACTTACCGCGTTTGCAGATCAAGCACACCTCAGACCAGGAAAAGGGCCAGGTTTACGTACCGGCCGTCAACTGGTTCCTGATGGTGGCGGTGATTGTGCTGGTGGTGGGCTTCCGGGATTCATCGAATTTGGCATCGGCTTA
>JBDHZU010000125.1:0-5892 GCA_039812085.1 Candidatus Nanopelagicales bacterium
GGCAACCACCGATGCAAAGCCACGCGTCTTTGTCGACGGCGTTGAGCACACTGCTCCGGTTCCCGAGTCCAATTCGCAATCCCGTCAGACGTTTGCGCGCGTGATCGCTTGGGCGTTGATCTGGCTGCTTGCTGTTGGCGGAACGTTATGGGTGTTCGGTTCTAATCGGGTTCCGGTGGGTACCACCGTGGCCGGTATCGACATTGGGGGACTGACGAGGGGCAGCGCCAAGAAAGTGCTCAATGAGCAGTTGGCTCCTCGGTTGTCGCAACCCATGCTCTTATCGATCGACGGGCACCCCGCATCAATTGTTCCCACCGCAATGGGACTGAGCTTCAATGCTGATCAACTGGTGGATCGGGTGGCAGATAGTCGGTGGAACCCCACCAGTTTTGTAACCACTGGAAAATCCCAGTCAGCAGTCACGGTGAGCGACCCGAATCTGTTGTTGGCCACGGTGCAGAACTTGTCGAGTCAGTACTCCACTCCCGCCACTCAACCCACGATCAGCTACACGGGCACCGAACCGGTGACGTCTCCGGCTGCCACCGGCCACGTCATCGACCAGGCTTCGGCCACATCCGCAATCCTCACGCACGCTTTGGATGGCACCAAGGTCACGATTCCGTTGATTGACCAGCCACCGGCGATGTCGACCCAGCAGGCGAAGCAGTTTGCGGCAGACACCGCCAAGCTGGCTGTTTCTGCGCCGATCACGCTTGCCGGTGCTGAGCATTCAGCCATCCTTCAGCCTGGCGAGATCGCCACCTTGTTGAGCTGGAAAGTGGTCGACGGAAAGTTCGCCGCGCAAGTCGACAAAGACACGTTGAGTTCACTCATTGGCGCCAAGTTGTCCAACGTCGTTCGACGGGCGGTAGACGCAACCTGGGATGTCAAGAGCGGGACGCCGGTGCTGGTTCCTGCCAAGGAGGGGTATGGCGTCAGTGAGGATTCGTTGGCAGCAGCATTCGTTGATGCCATTGGTAAGTCCGGTGATCAGCGCACTTCTGAGGTGTCACTCGGACCTATCCAGCCGAACGTGACCACTGAGCAAGCGCAGTCATTGGGGATTACGCAGAAGGTTTCTAGTTTCACGCAGAAATTCCCCTACGCGCAGTACCGCTACACCAACATCAAGCAGGCCGCCAAGAAGATCAATAAGAGTCTGGTCTTGCCCGATGGCGTGTGGTCGATGAACGACACCGTCGGGGAACGCACAGCGGCTAACGGGTTCGTCAAAGGCACTGTGGTCGGAGAAGGTGGTCGATTCCAGGAGGAATACGGCGGCGGAGTAAGCACCTCAGCCACCACCGTCTGGACAGCAGCCTTCTATGCCGGACTAGACGCGGTTGAACACGGTTCGCACTTGGTCTGGATCTCTCGTTACCGACCTGGTTTGGAAGCAACCGTCGCCTGGGGTCAACTCGACTTGAAGATCCGTAACAACACCCCAACCGGGATTTACATCACGACCAAGATGAAGCCCACCTCGCTGACCGTCACCATCTGGGGAACCAAGGTGTGGGATTCGGTGAAGGCGGTATCGCACAAGAAGACGAACATCCGGCCTTACACGTCTGCTTACGACTCCAGTAAAGACTGTGTGCCGCAACAAGGTCAGGACGGATTCGACATCACCGTCGATCGGATTCTGTCCAAGGCGGGCCAGCAAGACGTGGTGCAGTCATTCGATACGCACTACATCCCAGGGCCGGACGTTGTGTGCGGTAAAGCCCCTGCTGGCAAGAAGGATCTCAACAAGAAGAACTCCCAAACGGACGCAACCACAACTGCTTCGGGCGACGACTAGTCACCCGTTGACGACGACCGGTCATACAGAAGTCTGCGCGAAGTCCTACACTTCGTTTGTTGAACCACGAGCGACAGGAGAGTCGGCAACGTGACGTACGTGATTGCTCTTCCATGTGTAGACCTGAAAGACAAGGCATGCATTGAGGAATGTCCGGTCGACTGCATCTACGAGGGCGATCGGATGCTCTACATCCACCCCGACGAATGCGTTGACTGTGGTGCTTGCGAACCCGTCTGCCCGGTCGAGGCGATCTTCTACGAAGACGACGTCCCGGAAGAATGGCGCGACTACACCCAGGCCAATGCCGACTTCTTCGATGAACTCGGATCTCCCGGTGGTGCGGCAAAGCTCGGACTCATCGACAAGGATGTCCCGCTGGTTACCGCGCTGCCGCCGCAGGAACACGACGAGTAATACGCGGTGTCTGCTGTTCACCAACTGCCTGATTTCCCCTGGGACCGACTGGTTCCGTTCCGCGAGCTAGCCGCCAAACACCCTGATGGTGTCTGCGACCTGTCCATCGGTACGCCGGTCGATCCGGTCCCTGACCTGATTCAGGCGGCACTGGCCGAAGCCGCGGATAGTCCGGGTTACCCCACGACAGTTGGTACGTCAGAACTACGACAGTCATACGTCGAGTGGGCGCAGCGCACCCTGAACGCAACCGTTGATCCTGACTCGGTTCTGCCAAGCATTGGCAGCAAAGAGCTCATCGCGTGGCTGCCGAGTCTGCTTGGTATCGGGGAAGGTCAGACGGTGGTGATCCCGCAGACCGCCTACCCCACCTATGAGGTCTCCGCTCTGCTCGCTGGGGCCACCCCGTTGCGGGCGGATTCGCTGACTGCTTTGGGTCCGTCGCGTCCCGCGATGATCTGGCTGAACACACCGTCGAACCCCACTGGCAAGGTCTTGGGTATCGAACATCTGAAGAAGGTGGTCGAGTTCGCTCGTGAACGCGATGTCGTGGTGGCATCCGACGAGTGCTACCTGGAACTGGGCTGGGATGCCCAACCACTCTCGATCCTCGACGATGCCGTTAGCGGCGGTGACCATCGCAATTTGTTAGCTGTGTACTCACTGTCCAAGCGTTCCAACCTGGCGGGTTACCGGGCCGGTTTCGTGGCTGGCGACACCGCGCTGATCAAACGGATTTTGGACGTGCGTAAGCACGCTGGGTTCATGATGCCGACTCCGATTCAGCATGCGGCTGCTGTCGCATTGGCTGATGACGACCATGTGATTGTGCAGCGTGATCGGTACGAAGCCCGTCGCCGTCGACTTGCGCAAGGTTTGAAAGCAGCCGGATTCCGGATCGATGAGTCCGCTGCCGGACTCTACCTATGGGCAACTCGCGACGAACCCTGCATGGACTCCGTGGCGTGGCTGGCCGAACGCGGAATTGTGGTTGCTCCCGGCGATTTCTACGGCCCCAGCGGCGCTCAACACATCCGGGTGGCATTCACTGCGACAGACGAGCGGGTTGCTGCCGCGCATAGCCGACTAACTGCCTCCTGAGCCCAGGCTTTAGCGGCATTACTGCGACCTGACGAAAGTCCGCGTTGTTTGGGACAAACGATGTCAATTCATCAGTGTGTGGTTGAGCGGTTGGTGGCCGACAAATAGCGTTGGCGGTATGAGTGACAGTCCTGATTCAGACTCCGATGTAGGCACTGCTCCCGATGCCGCCACGTTGACCTACGGCGACACGTCATTGCAGCTTCGACGTATCCCTGCTGTCGATGGACAAGACGGTCTGGATGCCAGTGCACTGCTCAAGACGACGGGGGCCGTCGCTCTTGATGTTGGCTTTGTTAACACGGCCTCGTGCGAATCAGAGATCACGTTCATCGACGGTGATGCGGGGATCCTGCGCTATCGCGGGTACCCGATCGAACAGCTTGCCGAACACTCCACCTTCGTCGAGACCTCGTTCCTCTTGATCTATGGACATCTGCCGTCCGCGACTGAGTTGGAGAACTTCACCGAGGATTTGCGGCGTCACACCTTGCTACAGGAAGACCTCAAGAGCTTCTTCGATGGTTTTCCATCCGACGCGCATCCCATGCCGGTGCTTTCCAGCGCAGTCAGTGCGCTCAGCACCTTCTACCAAGATTCGCTGGATCCGTTCGATCCGGAACATGTGGAGATTTCTACCGTCCGCTTGCTGGCAAAAGTTCCCACTATCGCGGCGTACGCGCTGCGTAAGAGTCTGGGGGAGCCGCTGCTCTACCCGGACAACTCGTTAAGCCTGGTCGACAACTTCCTGCGCATGACCTTCGGCTGGCCGGCGGAGGAATACGAAGTCGACCCCGTTATCTCCAAAGCCATCGACATGCTGCTCATCCTGCATGCTGATCACGAACAGAACTGTTCCACCTCGACGGTTCGTCTGGTGGGTTCCGCGCACGCCAACTTGTTCGCCTCTGTATCGGCGGGCGTTAATGCCTTGTTCGGTCCGCTGCACGGAGGAGCGAACCAGGCAGTGCTGGAGATGCTGCAGCACATCCACGACAGCGACGACAGTGTGGATGACTTCATCGCACGAGTGAAGAACCGCGAAGATGGCGTGCGACTCATGGGGTTCGGCCACCGGGTCTACAAGAACTACGACCCACGAGCCCGAATCGTCAAACAAGCGGCCGACGATGTCTTGGCCCGATTGGCACCGAACGATCCACTGTTCGACATTGCCCGACGGTTGGAGGAAGTCGCCCTGTCCGATGACTTCTTTATCGAACGCAAGCTGTATCCCAACGTGGACTTCTACACCGGGTTGACGTATCGGGCGATGGGATTCCCCACTCGGATGTTCACGGTCCTGTTCGCACTGGGACGGATGCCTGGCTGGATTGCGCAATGGCGGGAGATGATCGCCGACCCGGACACCAAGATCGGCCGACCGCGACAGGTCTACGTTGGTGCGCCCGAACGAGACTACGTACCACTGGAAGATCGTTAAGAAAACACGTTCTGCAATCTGGGGGTAATCCAGCGCACAATTGCGGGTAACGAACACGGCATAAAACATCTGTATGCCCGTGCCCGATTTCTTTGAGGTGGTGAACCACATCAGCACGCCGTTTGATGTCGGTGCACCAATTCCCGACGAGATTGAGACACCCCCTGAGACAGTCGCTACGCCTTACCAGCCAATCGATGGCGCCTACGACGAGATGTATGACGCCGATGGCACTGCGCGCGCGGGACAAGAAGGACTGCACGAAGCGCTCACTGGCTTGGGTTCGGTTGGTTTACGTGACCGTGGTCGATTGCGCGATGCCCATCTATCCGCTCAGGGCATTACCTTCACGTTGTCTGGCAGGGAACGTCCGCTACCGATGGACTTGGTTCCCCGAGTCGTCCCATCCGATGAGTGGAAGATCGTCAACGACGGTGTGGCTCAACGCATTCGAGCGTTGGAAATGTTCTTGGCCGATGTGTATTCGCGCGGCGACATCATGCGAGATGGGGTGGTGCCCCGCGCATTGGTCACCAGCTCTCGCCACTATCACCGACAGGCATATGGCGTTGAACCACCGAACGGTGTGCGTATCCATGTCGCTGGTGTCGACCTTGTGCGTGACGACGAAGGCACCTTCCGGGTGCTGGAAGACAACCTGCGCAACCCATCGGGTGTCAGCTACGTGATGGAGAACCGTCGAACCCTGGCACATGTGGTGCCGGAGGTATTCGGTGGTCGTCGAGTGCGTCCGGTGTCGGAATATCCGCGCAAGCTGTATGCCGCCCTCATCGCCGCAGCTCCACCTGAAGTGCATCAACCGACGGTCGTCGTGCTCACTCCCGGCGTCTATAACTCGGCTCACTTCGAGCACGCGTTCCTTGCCCGACGGATGGGTGTGGAACTGGTAGAAGGCCGCGACCTGTTTTGCCGTGGCGGATTCGTCTACATGCGAACAACGCAAGGACCGGAACCCGTTCATGTCATTTACCGCCGAATCGATGACGAATACCTCGACCCGATCCACTTCGAGCCAGACTCGGTGTTGGGTGTGCCCGGTTTGCTTAACGCGGCGCGCGCTGGGGCGGTCACCATCGCCAATGGAGTCGGCAATGGGGTA
>JBDHZU010000126.1:0-5756 GCA_039812085.1 Candidatus Nanopelagicales bacterium
TTGTCAGGGACAAGAACGGGACGGTTAAGCGACAAAGCGAGCAGCGCAACCCCGGAATTATGCAAGTGCTGATACGGCAGTACGACAACCGAACTCGCCGTCACGATGTCAACCAGGTCAGCATCTGACTGGAACTGCAACCGAAGGTCGATTCGTTCGTCCGACCCGGCGGCAGCCCTCACCTCCGCCTCAATCTCAGGCGTTCGGCAACCACCAGCCACGGTCAATCGCGCAGACGGCAAGGCCAACGACCGGAATGCTTCCAACAATTGCGGCACACCTTTGTATCCACGAATAAATCCGACGCTTGCCATGCTCTGTGGCTGCGCCGACTGCTGGGGAAAGTCTGCCGCCCATTGCTGGTAGTCCCCATGCAGAATCGTGATCGTCCGCTCTGGGCGGGCAGTGACTGACTGATCGTTGATCCGAACGTATGCGTTGACTCGTTGGTCCAGCTTGCGCAAGAGCCGTTCATCGGCTGCCACCTGGGCCTCGTGCGGAGCAAGGTTGTGAACCGTCCGAACCACGACGATCCGTTTACTGCGCAAGCGTTGTAACCACGCGGCAAACAGCAGGCGTTTTGCCGCTCGCCCCGACCGACTATTGGCAGACAGCAACACTTCCGGCCAATGCAGATGGACAACGTCGTACTGCCCTCGAAGTGCCGCCCCCCAAGAAAATGTGGTCACCTCACATTGCTGTTGAAGGTGCGCAAGCAGCGTCGTGATGTAGGGGTTGGTTTGTGGACCAGGTGTACGGAACGACTCCAACACGCGTAACCGAGCGGGTTGATTCACCGTGTCCACTGCCCAGCCGTCGTTCGCTGCCCAGCCGCTTGGGTGTGAGAGCGCGTAACCCGACTCACCACGCTTGCCGCGGGAAGTAGCAGTCCCACCGCAAAGACCACATCAATGAGGTTCTTATGAATGGGACCAAAGAGCAGATCCCAAGCGGCCAGCAATCCAAAAAGGCACAGCAGTCCACTGGCTTGCCGGTGACGGATCCGGTCGACCAAACACACGATGACCAGCCCTAAGAGAAATATCCCGAGCAGCAACCCGCCGATCCCGAAGCTCGCCCAAAGATCGGCAATCACGGAGTGCAGCTTGATGTGGTCACCGAACATGTAGTGGTCGACGTATCCGTTGTTGACATCGGTCCCAATCGCGCTCATGCCTGCCTTCGCTGCGTTGATGTCACCCTCGTTCGGCAAGGTCCCCAAACCAAAACCTTGCGGCTGCCTGATCATCAACTGAATGGTGCCCGCCCATTCCGGACGCCCACCCACCAGCAAGGAACCGCTCTGGTTGATCTGCTGCTGGGTTCGTTCTTGGACTTCCTGACCGAGATACCCAGACGTGAGCACGCTTGATGCGGCCACATAAAGGGCAACACCACCCACAAGCAATGCCAGCAACGCTGAGGCCCGACTCGCTCGACGACTGGCATTAGCTGGTCGCGCTTGCCACATCACCAACACGGCAGACAACACGCAGAAACCAGAGAAGCTCCGGGAGTCCATTGCGATTGAAATGACCGCGACGATTCCGAGAACGACCACGGTCGGTGTCGCCCGACGAGTAACCGATGCACATGCCAACAACAGAATCGTGATCGGAACGCTGAGCTGGAACTTCCAGATATTTGCCGAACCAGGTATGGAAAGAATCGCATCGCACAAGTAGCCAGCGCCGAACCATAGGGCGACCGTGGCCGTCGGCATCAGAGTGCGCGCCCACAAGATGAGTCCCACTGCACCGAATCCGGTGAGGAACAGGATCAGTAACTCCGTGGCGAGCTTGGTGTTACTCGACCGCTCAGTAACGAATAACGGGGTAAGCAGACCAGATGCCAGCGCAATCAAGACGAGGGAATACAACCGTCCCGTCCACCGGAATCGCGACAAGGCAAATACCCAGACAGGCGCCAAGACAAGCACGGCAAGGGTGGCCGTCGTGGCCCCTGACCTGATCGGGAGGTTGAGTCCAACCGCGAACAAGCTGACAGCAGCAACGCCGACGGACAGTAGGCGCTCATTACCGACCTCTGGTTCGCTGAGAACCGCATCGAAGTTGACATCGATCTGCGATGCCGCGGGCGCAGTCACTGCGGTCGACATGATCAACCTTGAGCTTCGGTCGTTGCCTCCGGCAGCACGTCATAACTGCCATAGGCCCGGCCTTCTGCGACCTTGACCTCATTGAGGACGATGCCCAATGGGGTAGCGCCGGCCAGTTCTAACGTGCGCAGTGACTGCTGCACATCACTACGGCGACTTGAGCGAGCGTTCACCACCAGCAGACAACCGGATGTTTCCTGGCCAAGGATGGCCGCATCACTCACGGGCAATAGTGGTGGCGCATCGATGATCACTAGGTCGTAACGGTCGCGTAGTTCTGCGAGCAGGTCGGTCATCAATTCCGAGGCCAAAAGCATTGGCGGGTTGGGTGGAACGCCGCCAGCAGTAATCACTGACAACCGATCTCTTTGCCACGGTTGAACGACGTCATCCAACGTGGCCTTACCCGCAAGCAGAGTGGATAGTCCGACAGACCCGTCAAGCCCGGTTGCCTCAGCCAAGGTTGGCCGTCGTAGATCGGCGTCGATCAAGACCACACGCAAGTTGGTCGACAAGGCAAGCGCCAGACTCAACGAGGTCGAGGTCTTTCCTTCTTCTGCCAGCGATGACGTCACGACCAGCGACTTCACTCGCCGCTTCACGTTGACGTAGTCGAAGTTCGTTGCCAGCGCGGAGACCGCTTCTGCTCGTGGACCGTGAGTGGCTTGACTCAATTCCACTCGGTCACGAGTCGGCGCACCTGGTAGCTGACCAATAACCGGAACATCAGTGATCTCAGCTACTCGTTCAACTGTGTTGACCCGGCTGCTCAGTAAGGCCCGGATGAGCGACCAAATAACACCCACCACCAGGCCACCAAACAGACCGAGCGCAATGTTCATCTTCTTCTGAGGACTGAACGGAAAAGGCGGCGGCGTAGCAGGTGAAACAGTAGTGGCCTTCACGGTGACAGCAGAGTTCGAGCTAGAGGTCGCACTGGGAGACATCGCCGACACCGTCTTAGACAGTTGCGCGCCAATCCCGTTGGCGATTTGAGCCGCTTGATTTGGCGCAGTATCCACCACGCTGATCTGCAGCAAAACCGTGTCCAAAGGAACAGTCGTCGACACCTGCTTGGCCAACGCCACCGGAGTCGTATCTAACTTCAAATCTTTAATAACCGGTTCCAACACAACGGGCTGAGTAGCCAGCAGAGCGAACGACTGGACCTGGTTCTGCGCATAGGTCGATCCCTGCAGCAATTGCTGAGTCGAATCGCCACCAGAGATATAGAAGAAGAGGTTCGTACTCGACTTGTAGAGCGGGGTCGCGGCGAACGACAGGACGGCGGCAATGATTGCGCCGATCAACGCGCATCCTGCGATCAGTTTCCAGGAGGAACGAAGAATTGACAGGTACTTCGAGACCGTCATTTCACCTGCTCCCTTAACCGGTGTCCGCAGCCGTCAGTGCAGCAACTCTACGCAGATCATCAACAGATCGCCTGTTCGTCGCAGCGCAGATAATCATGGCTACTTCACACGACTCAGTCGTCTCACCGGTGCCGCATCATCGATCAGTTGCGAGACCGTCACGGACCTCAGCCCCTTCTGGCTAGCAATCGAATGAATGAGCTGCGCGACCTGCTTGCGATCAACCTCCGGCTCAACCGCATCCGGCGTTCCATCTAAGGCATCAGGAAAACAGTCGTGCGCCAACATGACGGCACCTTGCCGGAGTTCTCCTTCGATCTTTTGCCGACGACTATCACCATCGACTGACTTCCAATCCCATGCGCTAGCCGACCACAGCACCGGGTCAAGACCTGCAGCGTGGATGTCTCGCCAGGTCGACAGTGTGGCCGCGCCGTAGGGCGGCCGGAACCATTTCACATCCTTGCCAATGAGATCGGACAGCTCACTGCGTCCGTCATGCAAGACAGTCTGGACTTCCTTTCGCGGCAAGGCCGTCAGACGACGATGGTCCATACCGTGCAGTCCAATTTCGTGACCTTCGGCCAGCACCTCTCGCAGTAGCTGGGGGTTTCTGCGAACCCGCGACAGCAGCACAAAGAAGGTGGCATGCGAGTGAGCTGTTCGAAGTTCATCCAGCACAGCCAAAGTGTCAACCGGATGCGGCCCATCATCGTAGGTGAGCGCAAAGACTGCGTTCGACGTAGGCACAGAAACGATGGGCGCGTACGAGCCAGCCAACCGGTCAACAGTTCGTCGGGCGCCAGCGATGAGTGAGGACTTTGCCACTTGGTCCAATCCTTTACTTACTTGTCCAACTGTCCTCATCCGTACTGGCCGGAATTGCCAGCCGCCCTCGGTGACGTGACACCACATCTTGAGCGTATTGCGCCAAATGAGGGGTGCGGTTGCACCCGTGTTCTGACGTTCTACCCGAACGGACTACGAGGTATCAAGGGAGCGACGCGATAGGACCGAGTTCCCCCTGAGACGTCTATAGCATCCCGCAGCTGGCGTTCTGGAGGCTGAAATGAACCCCCGTAATCGACGCATTGCATCAGCAACTGCAATCGGTGGCCTGGCGACTGGTTGCTTGCTTGCTGCACCCACCATTGCATCGGCGCAAACCCAACCGAGTCCTTTGATCAAGGACTCCTTCTCACGCACCATTGCTAGTGGAAGCGGATGGGGTTCCGCCGAGACCGGTGGCGACTACAGCGTCGGCGAAAAGCGGGATGTATCAACCAACGGCTCGGTTGGTGTGATGTCGCTGGCTTCAGCCGTTGCTCGTGAGGCGTTCATCTCCGCGCGCAGCACAGCTGACCTCACGACCCAGGCCACATTTGGCGTTAGTGCCCTGCCGACTGCCGGAAGCGTTTACGCCTCAGTCGAAAGCCGCCGCGCCTCTGACGGTTCTCGATACGAGACACGTTTGCGTGTCATGCCTGATAAGACCATCCGACTAAACCTCAGACACATCGCTTCCAACGGTAACGTCACAACACTGACCAACGACAGCATTCTTGATACTGCAATGACGGCAAGCACACGGATCGTCGTCAAGTTGCAGAACGAAGGTTCGACTCTGCGAGTCAAGGCCTGGCCATCAACGACAACTGAGCCTTCCGCTTGGACGCAGACGGCCACCTCAAATCTGCAGCCCAACGCCGGTGATGTCGGCATCTACGGTTACTTGGGTTCCGGTACGAACAGCTTGTCTCTCTACGTTGACGACTTCTCTGCCACGCCAGTACTTGGACCGAACGTTGCTCCGACCGCAAGCTTCACCAGCTCGGCCAATGACCTGACGCTCAATGTTGATGCCAGTGGATCAACAGACTCCGATGGCACTGTCTCGAAGTACGCCTGGAACTTTGGTGACGGTTCGACCGCCACGGGCAAGACGGCAAGCCATACCTACGCCAAGGGCGGAACATACTCCGTCGTGTTGACGGTCACCGATGATGACGGCGCCACTGCAACGAAGACGTCGTCCGTCACTGTGGTGGCCCCCAACGTGTTGCCAAATGCCACCTTCACCACCAGCCAGAACGACCTCACCACCAGCGTTGATGCCAGCGGCTCGTCCGACTCTGATGGCACTATCACCGCTTACGCCTGGGACTTCGGTGACGGTTCCACTGGCACCGGCAAGACAGCAACCCATGCATACAGCAAGGCCGGGACTTACACCGTCAAGCTGACCGTGACGGATGACCGTGCAG
>JBDHZU010000127.1:0-5688 GCA_039812085.1 Candidatus Nanopelagicales bacterium
CCGCGACAAATACCGCGCCAAGCATGGACAACGCCAGAGAGAGAACGGCAACCAGTGAGCACAGACACAGGCGAGACCAGTGGCCTCGTGCACGAGCGGAGAAGGGGGGCATAGCCATGAAGTGGCCATCTCTATTCGAATGTTGTTACAGGATCTTGACGACTGGAGACGTTTGCGCATCCAGGTTGACACGGTTAAGAACCGCTCGCCATATATAGCGAGCTGCGCCAATACGTCCTGTTAACAAACCCGCGCGTGCAGTCAGCCTCCCGTTATCTACCGCTCTGCCAAATGGGTGACCGCTGCGTCACCTTCCACAGCTTGCGGCCCTTGTCGAAGACGAACTCTTGGTCAATTTCCGTTGTGTTGTGGTCCGGCCCCCGCCTAGTCGAGACGTCTCTTAGGCACTCAGCTGCAACCTAGGAAACTTGCCTTTGTCCCAGAAATGTCACCGCGTTCCGTTGGCGAAGCGTCAGCCACGCTGGTTTTTCTTTGTCCGGACTGACATTTGACGACGAGACGAATACCTCGCCATGGATTTACTGCATACCCAGGAACGGTCTGGGGAGTCACACCCACCGCAGACAGCCACATTTGATACGCAGTCGCAGTCACCACGCCACCATGCCAGCGACGCCAAACGACCTTGTTGTTTGTTGCCGCCGGTGGCGGTGCGATGGTGTCGGTCACTTCGACCACGTTGCCGCCTTGGTCAAGCGTTCCCCACGGCGAACGAGCCCGGGTTTGGCCCACAGTGCTCATGTTCCCGATATAGATGCTCGACAACTTGGGAAATGGCGTTTTCTCACACTGAGCGGTCGAAAACGACGACGGACACCAATCCGGCGCTACGCCGGGAACAGCCTCGAATGAAGCCAGCGGCTGCTGTCCAGGGTTGGTTACGTTGCCGTTGCTATCCAACCGTGTCGCGTTAGGCTGCAGACCGGTAGCGCATCCCCATACATCGACTTGGCATCTCACGTAGCGACCTGGGTTGGTGGGGTAATCCCAGTAGGAGTGCTTGCCCCCACCTTTCGGGTCGTAATAGGCAGCCTTGATCCATTCGTTCTGGCTGGAGACAGCCACACCGGTCGTCAGATTCCTGGTGGCCTTGCGATTGCGCATCGTGTACATGCCAGTTTCTGTCTTACTCGACAACCGAATTCGGTAGGTAGTGCGCAGTCGTTTGCCGGACGCGGTCTTGATCGTGCGGCTGTGTCGACTCAACACCTTGCCGTTGTTGATCGCGTTTGCCAGGCGAGCAGCACGAGTGAAGTCTGCGACGTTGTACGGCTTGTTTGCCCATTCTGGAGACGCCACGTAGTAACGCTGTCCAACCGGAGCACGCATGTTTCGGTTGACTGATCCGTACTTCGGCCACACCCGGGAACTTTGCGCGGCATCCCACAGACGATGCTTGTTGTGACCATGTGGATCCACGGTGTTGAGGAACGTCACCCACTGAGAAACCGTTAGCTCCATTTCCGCGATTTTGTACACGTAAGGAACACTGCCCACCGACATACAGGACGTCGAGGCCTGAGTTTGAACGGCTGGGTCCGGATTGGCTTTGACAGCAGCGCGCACCTTGGGCAGTGCCGCTTTACACGACGCTTTGCTCCGGTAGACGTCGTTCCAGAATGGAATGATCCAGGCGCTGCGGTTGTGCGGGGAACGAACGGTCATCGTGCTCAGCGTGATGACGTTGGGGCTTCGTTTGGCCTGCGGGAAAATCTCGGTGACCGTGTTCGACAGCAGGTTCGACACGTAGAGGAAACCGGCGGCATCCGACGCAATGCCGATTGGGCGCTTGCCGGTGCGGGCGATCACCTGCGAGGTGCCACCGCGTTTGATTTTCGAGACGGTGTTCGACCCGTCGTTTGTCGTGTACACATTGCCGTACGGATCCACCGCGACCCCGATCGGCCGCTTGCCGGTTCGCCCCAGAATGCTCGACTTGCCCTGCGGCGTGATCTTTGAGACGTTGCGCGCATTCCAGTTGGCTGTGTAGAGGTTGCCGGAGCGGTCAATGGCGATTGCTTGCGGCCACGCACCTGTCTTGGCGAAGGTCGACGCGGTTCCCGTGGGAGTGATCTTGGTGACGGTGTTGGCGCCTTCGTTGGCGGTGTAGATGTTTCCCAGACGATCCAGCACGATGCCCAATGGCCGTGAGCCCGTGGCAGCAAGCGTCGATGAGACTCCGCCCGCCGTGATTTTCGTGACCGTGGATGACGCGTAGTTGGTGGTATAGACGGTGCCATTCGATGCGACAGCAATGTCGATGGGCTTTGAGCCGGTAGTGCCCAGAATGCTCGATACCCCGCTTGGGGTGATCTTGGTGACGTTGTTTGATCCGAGGTTGCTGGTGTAGACGTTTCCGGATGAGTCGACCGCGATCCCCCGAGGCGTCTTGCCCGTGGTGCCGAGTGTCTTGGCTTTGCCCGATGCAGTGATCTTCGTGACCGTGTTCGCTCGCGAGTTCGCCGTGTAGACGTTGCCGAAAGCGTCCACTGCTATCCCATCTGGCCCCGCTCCCGTCCGAGCAAATACTGCTGAATCTCGGGAGATTGAGACTGCTTGGGCGGCTGGCGCTGACCCGACCAGAGTGATACCAATTGCGCACGTAGCAATCGTTACTGACGAACGCCAGGGCGAAGCAAAGAGTTTGTGAGTCATGCGGACATCGCTCTCATAACGTCAGTGGTGTATGTCTCTGACAGATATTCGAGACGATAGCCCGCAGATCCATCGGATGGCGGGTGACGCCAATTGCTCACCCAACCAACGCCCACGTGACGAGAAGTCTTGCCTGGCAGCATGTCAGGGCTAGCGAATACCGGTGATTCGCGACAAACCGAATCCTCCTCCCCGACACCTCGCTAGCCTTCGCACGAAAAAGCCCCGCCGGAAGCGGGGCAATTTCGCACGTCGGGCTAGCGGGAACCGGGTGATTCGCTACGTAACCGAATCACCCTCCCAGCATCTCACTAGCCCTTCCGCACGAAAAAAGCCCCGCAAAGCGGGGCAATTTCGCGCGTCGGGCTAGCGGGATTTGAACCCACGACCCCTTGACCCCCAGTCAAGTGCGCTACCAAACTGCGCTATAGCCCGCGAAATGCTCGACTGACTTTATCTGATGGGCACCACACGATTTATGGCCGACCATCTCTGCTCATGTCGTTCGGTCAACGAGTGACGACATCTTGTTTGAGTCGGTCGTGATTTGAGCTAATTGAACGTAAAGTCGTGCGGGTGGGTTCTGGAGTCTCTCGGCGTGCTTTTCTGGCCGCACTCGGCATTGGCACGGTCGCGAGTGCTGCTGGCTGTTCGAGCGATAACGCGCAAGAGGTCAGTTCAGT
This sequence comes from Candidatus Nanopelagicales bacterium, assembly GCA_039812085.1. GTDB lineage: Bacteria > Actinomycetota > Actinomycetes > S36-B12 > UBA10799 > JBDHZU01. Next base: position 3,360 of record JBDHZU010000127.1, read on the forward strand.
AACCCGTGGTGATGGTTCCGGTTCCGGGTCGAACGCCAACGTGATGCCGTCCAAGAAGTGGCGCATTCCTCCTGCCAAGCGAGCAGCACCAAGCTTCCTGGCTGCCTACGGAGGGAAGGTCAGTCTTCGTCCGGGTGAACCACTGCCAGTGCATGTCTCCACCAAGCGCACCTCGTGGCATGTCCGCGCCTACCGGGTTGGGTACTACGACGGAATCGGTGGTGCCCTCGTTGCCACGACAGAGGAGTTCCCCGGCCACAAGTACGACGAACCAACCTTTGCTCCCGGAACCAAAGCCGTCACTGTGAACTGGCCGGTCGGAACAAACATGGACACCAGTGATTGGCCAGAAGGGCTCTACATCATCCAGGTGGTGAGCCGGAAAGATCGCACGGAGTTCCCCATTGTCGTTCGATCCGCCGATGCCACAGACAAGGTTGCTGTCATCCCATCCGCAACCACGTGGCAGGCATACAACAACTGGGGTGGCCGCAGTCTCTATATCGGCCCAGACAATCAGTTCGGAACCCGTTCGTATGCCGTCAACTTCCAACGGCCCTACTCTGACCGAGGACTGCAGCAGCTCTATTCCATGTGTGTGCCGATGGCACAACTCGCCGACGAATCACGGGTCCCGGTGGCCTGGTTCGCCAACACCGACATCTCGCTGAATCCTGATCTACTCAAGGGCGCTCTCGGCGCAGCATCATTAGGTCACGACGAGTACTGGACCAACACCTACCGAACCGCGATGGAAAGCCTGAGAGACAACGGCGGAAACCTCGCATTCTTTGGCGCCAATGCCTGCTACTGGCGAGTGCGTGTGGACCCGGACACGAACGGCAATCCCCTTGTCATGACCTGTTACAAAGACGCCGGTCTGGATCCCGTCAAGGGAGCAACCACGACCGCCCGTTGGCGCGACGATCCGAAGGCCCGGGCAGAAAACGCAATGATTGGGCAGTACTACGACGCATTCCCGGTGACCGGAGCACTCGTCATCCGAGATCCCGACTTCTTCCTCTTCGAAGGAACCGGGGTTACTGCCGGAACCCAACTCAATGGACTGCTCGGGTCAGAAATCGATCGCTACTACCCGATTGATTCGACCCCACGACCAATTCAAGTCCCGGCCCTATCCCCCACTGCAAGCCGCGGTGTTGGCACTTGGCACACGATGACCTATTACACGACCGATTCCGGGGCAGGCGTGTTCTCCACCGGCACGATGGGATGGAGTCGTTCCCTCAAATACCCAACCCAACCAGCGGGCATCTCAGATGAGGCTCGCGCATTCGCACACAAGGTTTCATTGAATGTCTACGCCGCGCTATCACTTAGAGGCTTAGGCAAGAAACACCCAGCAACTGATGACACTGCCGACCTACCGCTACCGGCAAACAACACCACCGGCGCTGCTTAACTACGACGACCGCGCTTCTTGCGGATACGCATCTCCACTTGCAGTGGAGTTCCTGAGAATCCGAACGTCTCCCGCAATCGACGTTCCAAGAATCGGCGGTAGTTGGCTTCCAAGAACCCCGTCGTAAACAACACAAACGTGGGCGGACCCACCTGCGGCTGGGTGCCGAACAACACGCGCGGCTGACGTCCCCCACGAACCGGATGCGGATGAGCAGCGGCGATCTCTTTCAAGAATTGGTTCAGCTGTCCGGTGGAAATGCGCTGGCGCCAACCGCCCAATGCCTTCGTCAATGCAGGCACTAGTCGATCGACATGCCAACCCGTCTTGGCCGAAACATTCACGCGAGGTGCCCATGCCACATGCGCGAGGTCTCGGTCATATTCGCGGTCAAGTTCCAGCCGACGATCCTCGTCGACCAAGTCCCACTTGTTCATCGCCAATACGAGCGCTCGACCGGAATCCACCACCATGCCGATGATCCGAACATCCTGCTCAGTCAACGGTTCACTGGCATCCAGTAACACCACACACACGTCGGCACGTTCCATCGCACCCTCAGTGCGCAGACTCGCGTACCACTCCGAACCGGATGCCGTCTTTACCCGACGACGAATCCCTGCCGTATCCACAAACTGCCACTGTTGATCGCCCAACGTCACGATCTCGTCCACCGGGTCCACGGTTGTGCCAGCAACCGAATCCACGACCGAACGGTCACCACCGGAGAGACGATTCAACAAACTGGACTTACCGACATTTGGCCGACCAAGCAGGGCTACCCGGGGTAATCCGGTATCTGCTGCTGGTGCCTTGCCTTCTTCCGGCAGGGCATCAACCAAGATGTCCAGGAAGTCGCCGCTGCCTCGCCCATGCAATGCAGATACGACGTACGGCTCCCCCAAA
>JBDHZU010000128.1:0-5665 GCA_039812085.1 Candidatus Nanopelagicales bacterium
GGTAAACGTGGCCTTGGACTTCTTGGCCGTGGTGGTCTTGGCAGTTCCCAGCGTGCCGCCGGAAATTGTCTTCCACTTTCCGCTCCGAGGCACCTTCGATGTGGGGACAGCGGTACCGGTCAGAGCGCGCGAAGCAGTGGTGGCGCGACCCGCACATCCCAGGGCGGAGACGGTGTGGGTCGTCTTGCCCGACAAACGCACAGTGGTGGTGATAGTGCGAGTTCCCCAGTAGGGCGTCAATGACTTGCCATCCATCCGCAGTGAACTCAACGATGTGCAACCGATTGCCCTGTTGGCATCGTTGAGACCCAGGCTGAAGCGGGCAGGGATCGACCATTTGCCGTTCACTCGAGCCAGGGAACTTCCAGTCACCGCCGACAGGGTGGACATTGACACCGTGGGGGCGGGCAACGAGTTGCCGGTGCGATCAACTCGAACCTTGGCCACGCCATCAGCACTCAGCACGGTGATGCGAGTGCCGTCGAACAGATTGATCGAAGTCCCTGGCGTCATTCCGACTTCTGGGTACCAGTCAGTAAGCGAACCGTGTGCACCTGTGACGACGTATTGATCGCTGCCTGTCGACGTGCCGTAACCGTCGATGGTCGTACCAGTCGGATTGATAATCCGAAGTTGGACTCCTCCGCCTGGGGCATAGGTGCCACCAGTATGGGAATCAAAAGCAGCTTCCACTCCAGCGGCCGGGCGGTATTCCAACGAGTAGCGGACCACACCCGCTACCTCGATCTCGGCAAGTCGAACTCCGGACGCCAGTCCATATAACGGCACCAAGGTCACGTCACGACCAGCGCTTACCCGGGTCTTCTCGTTTCCGGCGAGAACACCAAGTTGATCGAGTTGTTCGGCAGCCAAACGTCCAAGGTCATTGTGACTGGCATACCCAGCGAAGCCCATGAAGGACGTCGGATCGTTGTACTCCAATCCCGAACAAGGCCAGGTCAAAGTACGAAGACTTCCGAAGCTTCCCGACCCGCTGCAGGAGGCCGAGTTGGCGTGGGACAAACCAAAGTTATGCCCGGTCTCATGCGCAACGAGATCGAACAGGGTTGGCGTCCACCAACCGTTGATGTGTTGGGTGCCAGAACCCATCCATGCCTGCCCGTCAAAACCACATTCTGGATTTTGGGCGGCAGTTACTCCGATGACGATGACTCCCGCACGACCCGATCGAGGAAGCACTGGGGAACCATCACCAAAAGCGTTCTCCACCGTGTTGGTGAAGTGATCTTCTATGTCATCTGGGCCGCAGATCTGTTCACTGGCAGTGCCTGCCACAAACCCGCGATAGTCCAGTCGATAGCGCCCACGTGTGACGTCGTTGTAGTAGTCATCAATCAGCCCGATCATTTCGCTGGAATTGTCGGCCGTCGCAGGACTGTCTCCGCTGGGTGTATGCACCCCAAGCACGATCACGTCGTAAGTCCCAGCCGATTCAGTAGCGGAACCTGGCCAAGGGTTGGTGTTGTTCCGTGGACGAGGCCGGACTGGAGGCTGCAGTGCATCGTCGGTGGTCACGGCTGGACGCGCCCGCGACGGATCAACCTGGTGCGCAGCCGCGGGGATCGTGACCATGCCAGTCAGCACGACCGCACCAGCGGCAGCAGCGACCACGCATCGACGCACCTGATTCACTCTGCGAGCGTTTCACTGCCACACGTCACACGCACCTCAGAGCAGCAACGGTCACCCGATCAGCATCTACCGGTTACGGGACCGCGACTTCGCTCGATCATTCGCATCCAACGCAACCTTGCGGATACGAACAGCATTGGGAACAACCTCAACGCATTCATCGTCGCGGCAGAACTCCAACGACTGTTCCAGGCTGAGTAGCTTCGGTGGCGCGATGCTCTCGAAGTTGTCCGAAGTCGCGGAACGAATGTTGGTCTGCTTCTTTTCTCGGACGATGTTGATGTCCATGTCGTCAGCACGTGAGTTCTCGCCGACGACCATGCCTTCGTAGACCTCGGTTCCCGGCGGAACAAACAAGGTGCCGCGTTCCTGAATCGAGAGGCTGGCATAAGCGGTGACTTGACCAGAGCGGTCCGCGACTAATGAACCAGACTGACGGGTACGCAGTTCGCCGACCCAGGGTTCGTAACCCTCAAATAGTTGGTGGGCCATGCCAGTGCCACGGGTATCAGTGAGGAACTGGGTGCGGAACCCGATCAAGCCACGGGCCGGGACGAGGTATTCCATACGCACCCAGCCGGTGCCGTGGTTGACCATCTGTTCCAGTCGCGCTTTGCGGGTGCCGAGCATGGATGTGACAGCTCCGACGTATTCCTCGGGAACATCAACGGTGAGCCGTTCTGTTGGCTCCATCTTCTTTCCGTCAACTTCGCGGGTGACGACTTGTGGCTTGCCAACAGTGAGTTCGAACCCTTCCCGACGCATGGTCTCCACCAGCACAGCAAGCTGCAATTCACCTCGGCCTTGAACCTCCCAGGTATCGGGACGATCCGTATTCGATACCCGCAGCGACACGTTGCCGATGAGTTCGGAATCCAAACGACCCTTCACTTGGCGAGCCGTGAGCTTGGTGCCGGACTTGCCCGCCAGTGGTGAGGTGTTGATACCGATCGTCATCGAGATGCTGGGCTCGTCCACGGTGATGACGGGCAGCGGACGTGGATCGTCCGGATCAGCCAATGTCTCACCAATAGTGATCTGGTCAATACCTGCGACCGCAACGATGTCGCCGGGGCCAGCTTCCTCAGCAGGCTCACGGTCCAAGTTCTTGGTGACGAGCAGTTCGGCAATCTTGGCGCGTTCAATCGTTCCGTCTGCCCGGCACCAGGCAACGTTCGCTCCCTTGCGCAAGGTCCCGGAATGAATGCGCAAGAGCGCCAATCGGCCCAAGTAAGGCGAAGCGTCGAGGTTGGTGACGTGGGCACGCAACGGTTCGTCTGGATCAAACTCGGGTGCCGGGATGGTGTCCAGGATGGTTTGGAACAGTGGCTGCAGGTCAGGGCTGTCTGGGACAGCTCCGTTGTCTGGGCGTTCCATCGCCGCCGCACCGTTCTTGGCAGAGGCATAAACGATGGGGAACTCGATCTGGTCTTCGTCCGCGTCGAGGTCGAAGAACAGTTCGTAGGTCTCGTCGATCACTTCCGGGATGCGCGAGTCGGGTCGGTCTGTCTTATTGATAACGAGGATGACCGGCAGCTTCTTGGCTAACGCCTTGCGCAGCACGAAGCGGGTCTGCGGCAGTGGACCTTCGCTCGCATCGACCAGCAGCAAGACACCGTCGACCATCTCTAGACCGCGTTCCACCTCACCGCCGAAGTCGGCGTGACCGGGAGTGTCAATGACGTTGATCGTCACGCCACCGTCCGGAGCGCCTTGCCCTTCATAACGGACTGCCGTGTTCTTGGCGAGGATCGTGATGCCCTTTTCCCGCTCAAGATCACCCGAGTCCATGACGCGGTCTTCGAGTTCCTGGTGTGCGGCAAATGCGCCGGTTTGACGCAGCATTGCGTCCACCAGAGTCGTCTTGCCGTGGTCAACGTGGGCAACGATCGCGATATTGCGCAGGTCGGAACGCTGCGAAAGAGCTGGGGAAGTCACTGACTGATTCTTCCATCCGCCCTATTGCCGCGTCGCGGTGCGTACAGACCAACGCCCATCGTGGGTATCGACGGTCAGATTCAACCCGAACGTTTCCGACAGCGATTCCGATGTCAGCACGGCCTGAATCGGACCAGCCGCCACCACCTGACCCGCTCGCATCAGCATTGCGTGAGTCGTTGATGACGGCAGTTCTTCTAAGTGGTGACTGACATGAACGGTCGCCAGCTCAGGCTGCTGTTCAGCAAGACGGTCCAGCGTGGTGAGCAACAACTCGCGTGATCCAAGGTCCAACCCGGCAGCCGGTTCATCAAGCAGCAACAACTCTGGCTGAGCCAACAACGCCCGAGCGATCAGCGACCGGCCACGTTCTCCTTGACTTGCCACATCGAAGTAGGTGTCTGCCCGATCAACAAGGCCAACGAAGTCCAGCTCATTTCTCGCTGCTTCCAGTAGCTCGCGATCGGGAGCCCAGCGCATCGGATATGCCGTGGTTCCCGTTGAACCAGTGACCACAACCTGCAGCAACGTCAACCGACTGACGAGTTCATGTCGTGGCTGCACATGACCAATACGTCGCTTGAGATCGGGGACATAGGTACGACCAAGCCGTTCGTTCAGCAAAGAAGCAGTGCCGGTCGTCGGGAACCACAGCGCGCCACAGATCCCTAAGAGCGTGGACTTCCCGCAGCCGTTTGGACCCAGTACTGCCCACCGTTGACCAGCGTCGACATTCCATGACAACGGGCCGAGAATCCTGCGCTCACCCCGCACAACGGCGATATCAGTCAGTTCAATCGCAGCCACAAGAACATCGTGCCCGTACTGAGTAGTCCATGCGAATGGTGGCTTGGCTACTTGGAATCGGCTACAGCAGAGGCAGCGTGGCCCACTCCCCGAGCAAAGTCGGATAGTTCGGTCGGCATGATCCAAACTTTGCTGGCCGCGCCATTGGCGATTGCCGGCTGGTTCTCTAGCTGCTTGTAGCGCAGCACGGTGTCATCGACGTTGGAGTCGAGGATGGCGGTGGTGACGTTTTGAATCGCCTCAGCATCACCTTGCGCACGCAAGATCGCGGCCTGCTTGGCGCCTTCCGCACGAAGAATCGCGGACTGCTTTTCTCCCTCAGCCACCTCAATCGCGGACTGCCGAGTTCCCTCTGCCGTCAGGACCATCGCACGACGTTCACGCTCAGCACGCATCTGGGCTTCCATTGCCTGCTGGATGTTCTCCGGCGGATTGATCGAACGTAGTTCAACTCGAGCCACGCGAACTCCCCAACTACCGGTGGTCTCATCAAGCGCGGTGCGCAGTTGCCCGTTAATTGAGTCGCGACTGGTGAGCGCCGTCTCCAAATCCATCGAACCAATAATGTTTCGAAGCGTGGTGGTAGACAGCTGCTCAATCGCGATCAGGAAGTTTTGAATCGTGTAGGTCGCCAGCTTGGCGTCGGTGATTTGGTAGTAGACGACGCTGTCGATGGAGACGACCAGGTTGTCTTTGGTAATCACCGATTGCGGCTGAAACACCACGGTTTGTTCGCGCATATCCAGCGTGTATCGAACAGAGTCAACAAACGGAATGATGATGTGCAGGCCGGGACCGAGCGTGGTGTGGAACTTTCCGAGACGTTCCACGATGCATTCGCTGGCCTGTCGCACGAGGACGACAGCTTTGAATACGGCCACGAAAACAATGGCGATGACGATGCCAGCGGCAATGAGCAATGCAGTAGCCATGAATAACTCCTTCTATTCGGGACGGACGTGCAGGATCGCGTTGGATCGGCTCACCACGACGACGACGCTTCCAGCAACAATCGGCGCGGTGGAACGCGCGGACCATTGCTGGCCATCGACGGGGACGATCCCTTCGGTGTCAGTGATGTCCGTGTCAGCGCGAGCCGACTTTCCCGGCAGGGTGTCCACACCTGCATCGAGCGCTTCACCACCGGCATGTAGTCGCGCAAGTAGTCGGGGACGAATGAACAGGAAGCCCAGGCAGGTAACGGCGACGGTGGCGATCACTGTCCATAACAACGAACCGGTGGTTCCTGCCACGATCAGCCCGGCGG
>JBDHZU010000129.1:0-5506 GCA_039812085.1 Candidatus Nanopelagicales bacterium
ATCAGAGTCTTCATCCACGACCCGCGAGACCATTCGTCCGCTAGGACAGGTGGCTTGGCAAATGCGGGAGTAACCAGGATGTCGTACGCCGAGAGGAACTCCTGTGCCTCATCTACGAACTTCTGTTGCCATCCCTTATCCGGCAGGCCGAACTTCTCCACCAGTCGTCCCACCTTGGCCTGAGTCTTGCTGCGTGAAGACAACAGTTCCGGGTTGTCAGCGACTGCCGCGTCATCTTGAGCAGCGGCCATCCACCACGACAAAGCCATCACCGTGGCGCCGTTTGTGTAGTGGGGGTCAGCCTCGCGCACTTCATGTCCAGCGCGGGCGAGCAACGTCGCTACCGAGTTCAACGCGCGGACATACGCCGAATCCGCCTTCACTCCCAGCATCGGTGACTTCGAGGACGTGGCCACGATCAAGCGACCTTCCGGAGGAGCGAGCGTCGCCAGTTCAGGCCGATCAGCCATGACCGCCAGTGTCGTTGCCGCATCAGCCACCGTGGTCGCGAGCGGGCCGTTTTCTGCCATTCCGTACCAGTCCGTTGGGCCAAGCTCCGCCGGGACGACTCCCCGACCCGGCTTGATTCCCACCAGGCCGCATGCGGCTGCGGGGATTCGGATACTTCCGAGACCGTCGTTTCCGTGTGAGACCGGCACCATGCCGGCGGCTACTGCTGCTCCGGCTCCACCACTGGAACCGCCAGCAGTCCGTGCCGGGTTCCAGGGGTTGTGGGTGACAGCGAATGCGTTATCCGTGGCTCCGTAGAGGCCTAACTCCGGCATGTTGGTGATGCCCACGACGATGGCACCCGCCTGCTTGAGCCGGGCGACAACCGGATGGTCGGTCGGCTGCGGCTCGTCGGCGAATGCTTCCGAACCGGCTCGTCGGGACTGTCCGGCAACGGCCACGTTGTCCTTGATGCTGATCGGAACACCGGCAAGCGGCAGCGAATCCAGGTCGCTGCGATCCTTCAGTGCTGCGGCATCAGCAAGTGCTTCTTCTTCCCGCACCGTGCGAAAGGCGCCAATCACTGAATCGCGTTGGGCGATCCGACGCAAAGACTCCTGAACAACCTCAACGGGATCGCGACGACCGGCCTGAACATCGGCGGCGATGGCGGTGGCTGTCCACTCGGGGGAAGTCGATTCTGCGTTTTGGTCCATATCCCTATGCATACCCCGTGTGGCGGGATGAGGTAACCGCTTCGGGTGCGTTTGTCACTCTCAAAGGGCCATGATCATGCCTGTGACAATCACCGATCCTGATGGTTTGACCATTGCCCCCGACGAGTTGGTTCTTGCCATCGACATTGGCGGCACGAAGATGGCGGCCGGCGTGGTGGACGGCACGGGAAAGGTCCACCAGACAGCCCGCGTCCCATCTCCGGCACGACTCAGTGCCGAGGACATGTGGAGTGCCTTAGAGAAGGTCACCGACGAGGTCCTCGACGATGCTGGACGGCCGGAGCTCAAAGCGATTGGTGTCGGATGCGCCGGACCCATGGTGTGGCCCGATGGCGTCGTGTCACCGACCAACATCACCGCATGGCGGGGGTTCCCGCTACGTCGGCATCTGATGAACCGTTTTCCGGGCTTGCCAGTACGCGTCCACAACGACGCCATCGCCATGGCAGCCGCCGAACATTGGATGGGAGCTGCGGCACCGCACGCCAACGTACTGGGGATGGTCGTCTCCACCGGAGTGGGTGGGGGATTCATCATCGGCAACCGTCTGATCGATGGTGGATTGGGTAACGCGGGTCATATCGGACACATCGTTGTTGATCCTGATGGCCCGAAGTGTCCATGTGGGGGACGCGGATGCCTGGAGGCCATTGCCCGGGGTCCGTCGACGGCGGCCTGGGCGGTTGAGCAAGGCTGGACCCCTAGCGACACTTCCAAACCAGTCGATGCCAAGTCGTTGGCCGAGGATGCCCGCGCCGGTGATCTCGTGGCGATTGCTGCATATCGCCGTTCCGGTGAGGCGGTGGGTATCGCGCTGGCGTCAGTAGCTGCACTACTCGACCTTGATGTTGCCGTTATCGGAGGCGGTGTCGTACAAAGTGGCCCGCTGCTGATGACACCGCTGAAGGAGGCGTTCGACCGCCATGCTGGGCTGGAGTTCGCCAGGCGGATGCAAATCAAGACAGCCAAGCTTGATCAGGATGCCGGAATTGTCGGTGCGGCAGCCCTGGTCATTCGTGGCGATAGATACTGGAACCCCAAGAACGCTTGACGTCACCGGACGCCGGCCACTGAGAGGCGACCTATGAGCATCGACGATCAGTCTGCACCCCTCCCCATGCGTGATGGGGTCGTCTACGACCACCGCTACCGGACAAAGGTTGCGCTGCAGCGCATGAAGAGCGGGCGCGTCAAACAAGGCAAAATTGCCCGTCCGCCTGGGCCGGACGGCCGCAAGATCATGTTGGACAACCTGCGTGGCCACCGGCCGGTGGCAGAGGCCTTCTTTGAGATGCCGCGGGAGTACCCGCGCCTGGCGTACTTACGAATGTTGACGGAGAACACGTATGTGCTGACCCACCCGGAGACCATCACGGTTGCGTTTCACACTCATGGCAAAGACACCGTCAAGAGTCGCGCCTTGCAAGTCACTAGACCTGTGCTTGGCGACGGGCTGCTGACGAGTGAAGGTGAACACCACCTGCGACAACGCCGTCTGATTCAACCGGCATTTCATAAGCAACGAATCGCCCGCTATGCCGAGCAGATGGTCGAGCTATCGCAGGCTCATCAACGTGGTTGGTCCGATGGAAAGATCATCGACGTTGTCCCCGACATGTCCGCTCTCACTTTGGCCGTCGTTGGGCGCGCTCTGTTTGGATCGGATCTGTCCGGCGACGCCGGTGACGTGGGTCGTTCCCTGGAAGAGGTGCTCAGTAGGTTCCAACGGCGGTTGCTGCCTGGCGCATTGAAGATGGCCCAGTGGCCACTCCCATGGAACAAGCCGGTTAATCGCGCTAACGATCAGTTGGACGCGCTCGTGCAGCGACTCATTGCTGAGCATCGAGCAGGGCAAGGTGATCCCGATGACCTGCTGAACATGATGATTGCCGCGCAAGAAGACGGTTTCGCCATGGATGACGCGCAGCTACGAGACGAGGCGACCACGCTAGTTCTTGCCGGCCACGAGACAACCGCGATGTTGTTGTCCTGGACCTGGTTGTCGCTGGCAAACAATCCGCAGGTCGAAGCCACTCTGCATGCCGAACTCGACGCGGTGATCGGTGCGGAGCCATTGACGATGGCTGACATGGCTCGTTTGCCGTACACGCAGGCAGTGATCGCCGAATCGCTGCGTCAACATCCACCGGCGTGGGTCATTTCGCGTCGCCTCCTGACAGATATTGAGATCGATGGATGGGCCGTGCCTAAGGGTTCGACCGTGATGGCCAGTGATTACGCCATGCATAACGACCCTCGATTTTGGTCGCAGCCGTCACAGTTTCGACCCGAGCGTTGGCTGACCGATGAGGGCAAGTACTCAGAGTCGGCACCTGGTGTTCCGCGCGGTGCATGGTTCCCATTCGGGTTCGGTAATCGGCGCTGCATTGGTGACCAGTTCGCACTGGTTGAGGCCACATTGCTGTTGGCTGACTTGGCCCGCAGATGGAAGCTGGAGCAGGTACCAGGCAATCGGGTTATTCCGCGTGCGGCCGTCACGTTGCGGCCCGGTGGGGTTTACCGGATGAAGCTTGTCGCCCGTTAGTCGCTTGAGGTCAGGATTCGTACGGCTCTACTGCAACAACCTCAACACTCACCGAACGTCCATTCGGCAATTCGTAGCTGACGCTGTCTCCCACGCCTGAGTTCAAGACGGCTGCGCCCAGTGGTGACGTCGGGGAGTACACATCCAGGTCAGTGGTGGCTGCTTCTTCTCGGGAACCGAGCAGGAACTTCTCGGTATCACCACCACCAAAATCGACGGTGACGACGGTTCCGTGAGTGGCCTTGCCTTCTTCCGCGCCGGGAGGCGTACCGATCTGCGAATGCTCCAACAAATGCCGTAGCTGACGAATGCGGGCCTCGTTCTTGCCCTGTTCGTCCTTCGCAGCGTGGTAGCCACCGTTTTCCTTCAGATCGCCTTCTTCGCGCGCGGCTTCAATCTTGCGCGTGATGTCCTGACGGATCGGCCCGGAACGTTCGTCCATCTCGGCACTGAGTCGGTCGTAGGCGTCCTGAGTCAGCCACGTCGTCTCCGGTTCAGCACTCATTGTGTTGGTCTCCATGGTTGTGGGGGATTCTCGGTTCCCGGTGGGAAGTCTGGTGCCGAAACCTTCAGCGGTTCACCGGCAGCCGCGCATCCAAGGAGCTGCCCGTAGGCCGCTTTCGATGCGGTCGCAACAGGATACGTCTGTTGCACGTAGTCCGTCCCGGGTTCGATTGTCACGGTTGCGTAACCGACATCCAGGAAGTCGCTGGTTTGGGCGCGCAATGCGCAGACCACAGTGGCGTCGGTGGGGCGATGGACATCGAAGGTCACCATTGTGTGGGACGCATCCACTACGTCGTAGGTCAACACTTCGGCTCGGATCGGAGGGTTCCCGATCCGCAGCGATGCCCAGGAACCGAAGCCGAGGGCGATGGCGAGAAGGAGCACACCGAGGACGATCCACCCAACGTTCTTACGCGGGTAGCCATAGCGCTGCTGGATGCGTGGTGGTGCCTGCTTCAGCTCAGTTGGTGTCATCTCGTACCCATCGTCAGACGATCGATCCGATCCGTGATTGCATGGCCGGGTGATTCCCGTTTCGGCGACGACCGCGATCCTCAGTCTGTCATCCGCCCAGACCAGCCCGACGCCGGTGTCGTCGGCGTCACCTGTCCAGACTTTGCAGGTCGATCCCAGCAAGGTCGGACCAGGCGGATGGGGCTTCTTTTTCTTCGTGGCCTTATTCGTTGCTGCTGGCTTCCTCTACTTCTCAATGCGCAAGCAGCTCAGGCGCGTGGACTTCGATGAAGAAGCCACTGAATACGAATTCAGCAAGAGCAAAGCAACCCCTGAGCAGGTTGATCTGCGATCAGATCAACCGCCTGGGCGCGACGACCAGAGCCGATCTACCGGATCCGACGACCCCAACGGCGGCTGATCGAAGCCCGGACCTAGTCCGTGAAGATCAGGCGTCTTGGGTTGGTTCCACGAGGCTGAGGCAGAACGTCGCAGCAGTTCCCGCATCTGGTCGGACGTTCGAGGGCGACCCATCAGGAATCCCTGACCCAAGCGGTACCCCAGCAAGAGCAGCACTTCTCGCTGTTCCGGCGTCTCGATCCCTTCCGCGATGACCTCTTCCAAACCCATCGAAACCGATAGGTCGTGGATCGCCTTGGCCAAGCCACCGTCGAGGGCATTCGGTAAGTCGTTGACGAACTCCTGCGCCAGTTTGAGACCGGTGACCGGCAGTGAACGCAGATAGTGCAGCGATGCCCAGCCGGTCCCAAAGTCATCGACATAGACCGAGACACCGAGATCGGCCACTGCTCGT
>JBDHZU010000130.1:0-5473 GCA_039812085.1 Candidatus Nanopelagicales bacterium
AGGTTGCCCAGCGTTCGTTTTTGATCTGGAAGACCTCCGCGCCATCGCGTTTGCGCGTCGTCAGGTACGAATCGCCCGATTTCAGTTGCAGGTACAGCCGCTTGCCCGTCGCGCGTCCCTGGTCGTCTTTGAATTCGATTTCCAGGTCAATGCCGTGGTCACTGGTAGAGAATTCGCGGCTGATTTGTCCGGCCAGCGCCACCGTCGAAATCACTTCACCGACCAGCGCACGCTCTTTGCTTTCGCTGTCGAGCACAATGGCTGCCTGCTCCTGCAATTCGCGAACGCGCTGCCGTGTTTCGTCGCTGGCAAAATGCTGTTCCAGTTCATCCCAAAGCGGTACGCGCTCTTCGCAGTTTACGCAAACGATAGTTGGCTCTTTCGCTTTGCCCAGCCATTTTCGCAACAGTCCCGCGTCAACAGGACGATGCGCCAGCCAATCGTTCAATCGGTTCATGGCGACTTCGCGATTCTTTACCGATGTGCCGCAATGAGGACAGACGTAATGGCGCAGCCGCACAACGTCCCTGGCGTTTTGCAGCAAATGTTCGTGGACATATTTGCTGAAGATGATTTTTTCACCGGTCTCAATCTTCGGATCGAAATACACTTCCAATTCGCCGAGGCCGTCTGCCTGACGGGTCAACTTGATGCCGAGCTGTTTGTTGGTCAGCGTCTTAAAATCTGCCGCGTAACGCCACAACTGATCCTGCTCAAAAGGTTGCGTGTGGTGCAATCGCACGACCAGCGTGGCGTAAATGTCATCCAGAAAGCCGTTGAATTGATAACTGACCAGTACCGCTGGATGTCCGGTCAAATCGGGGCGTTCACGCCGATAGTAGCTGGGAAAAACGAGCAGCGTTCCTTGTCCGGTATGTTCGCGCAAACACAGACCACGTTCTACCAATGTCTGATGCATTGCCAACAGCACAAAACGCTCATCATCGGCGGGCAACCGGGCTCCGATCCCGGCGCGATCGTGTACGATGCGATCCAATCAGCCGCCTCGCGCAATATCGATGTGCTGCTCGTCGATACGGCGGGTCGTTTGCACACCAAAGTTGGATTGATGGACGAACTTGGCAAAGTGAAGCGAGTGGTGGAAAAGCAAGCGCCCGTTACCGAGACCCTGCTTGTGCTTGATGCCACCACGGGACAGAACGGTCTGGCCCAGGCACGTGTATTCGCCGATGTTGTTGACATCACTGGGGTTGTGTTGACCAAACTTGACGGTTCGGCAAAGGGTGGAATCGTCGTGGCGATCCAGCGTGAACTGGGAGTTCCGGTCAAGCTCGTGGGCCTTGGAGAAGGGCCGGATGACCTTGCGCCGTTCAATCCCGACATCTTCGTCGATGCATTGCTGGGGACTGACTCCAACTAGTCGTCAGAAGACGAATCGGTAGGTGTGGTTTCCCGCCCGACGCGCCACCACCACAGCCCGCAACACACGGCGAGTGCTGCCGTTGCAGCGGACAGGCTTCCCGTCAGGAACAGAAACGCACCAACGTTGATCGTGCCCAGCAGTGATTGGGTATCGATGATGTCGCGGACTTCCCACAGCCCGACCACCAGCCCACTGAGGGCGACCACGATGATGACCGGCCATAACCAATTCGGTGATGCTGGTTCGTCTGGGTACGAGTGGTCGCTTCGTTTCCATGCCACGAACAAGACGACCGCAATCAGCAGTAGTCCGAGAACTGAACTGATGTACTGCGCGACCTGCGCACCTGTCAGATCTCCCAGTGCAAGGTCATAGAGCAGCGGGATCCGGTCCGAGGCAAACCGGTCAGGGTGGGTGAACGAATCCCAGACGATATGGGAGAAACCACCGATCACAATGCCGACGTAGGCCAGTACGATTCGTCGCCATCCTGGTCGCCAGGTGGGTTTCGGGACCACTGGTACAGCCGTGCGAATGGTGGTGGGGGACCAGGCACGTAAGGGAGCTGCGAACAACGCCCACCACAGCACTAGCGCAATTGCCGCCAATGCGGCATCCAGGGTGAGAACTCCGAGCAGTGTGTGTTCGAACGCTCCCGGCGGTAAGTGCCGAGCCAATGGTTCGGGCAGAAAGAAAACAAAGTCTGGCGACATTGCGCCGATCGCCACTGCGGAGATAGTCAGACCTACCTTGCGTGCCGGGGCACCAACGATGGCGTGACTCACGGTGAACGGCACGGTTGGCAGCGTACGCATTTCGCCATATCCCTCGCGCAGTTCACGTGCGCGAAACACAGCGCGCAATGTGGCAACCCGGCTGAAACCACACCCGACAGAACGTCACTTACGGGAAATGAACCCCGCCGCTTGACGAAACAGCGGCTGCACAGAGTTGAGCTCGTCAACCCGGATTCTTGGTGAAAGGAGCTGGTTATGCCGGAAATTTCTGCCGGTGATACCGCTTGGGTGCTCACGAGTGCGGCTCTCGTCCTGCTCATGACCCCTGCACTTGCGTTCTTCTACGGCGGCATGGTCCGTGTGAAGACCGTGCTCAACATGATGATGATGAGCTTTGGAGCGTTGGCGCTGATCTCAGTGCTGTGGGCGCTCTACGGCTACTCGATTGCCTTCGGCAACGACGTTGGTGGAAAGGGTTTGATCGGTGATCCAACCCAGTTCTTCGGTTTGAAGGGTCTGATGGATCAGGCTCTCTTCCAGGCCACCAATGACGCTGGTCAAGTAGTGGCGGGGACCGGTATTCCGGCCTTCGCCTTTATTGGCTTCCAGGCGGTCTTCGCGATCATCACGGTGGCGCTGATCTCTGGTGCCGTAGCTGATCGCACGCGATTTGGTCCGTGGATGGTGTTCGCTGGTGTTTGGGCGACCATCGTTTACTTCCCGGTCGCGCACTGGGTGTTCGACTTCTCCGATACCACCGCAACTGGTGGCGGTTGGATTGCGAACAACCTCAAAGCGATCGACTTCGCCGGTGGTACTGCCGTTCACATCAATGCTGGTGCTGCTGGTCTGGCATTGGCGCTGGTACTCGGTCGTCGCATCGGTTTTGGAAAGACCCCATTCCGTCCGCACAACGTTCCCTTCGTGATGCTCGGCGCTGGCCTGCTGTGGTTCGGCTGGTTCGGGTTCAACGCAGGTTCGGCACTGGGCGCCAACGGCACGGCAGCAGTCGCTTGGGTCAACACCCTGGTGGCAACGGCTGCGGCGGCGCTGGCCTGGATGGTCACGGAGAAGATCCGCGACGGACACAGCACCGGTTTGGGTGCGGCATCCGGTGTGGTGGCAGGTTTGGTGGCAATTACGCCTTCCTGTTCCGCAGTGAACACTGTTGGGTCCATCGCAATCGGTGTTGCTGCCGGTGTGCTGTGTGCCTTGGCAGTGGGACTGAAGTACCGGTGGGGATACGACGACTCGCTTGATGTCGTTGGTGTTCACCTCGTCGGTGGTCTGGTCGGCACCTTGATGATCGGCTTGGTTGCTACCGAGTCCGCTCCTGCCGCAGTCAACGGACTGTTCTATGGCGGTGGATTCGATCAACTGTGGCGTCAAGCAGTGGCGGCATTCGCAGTGCTGATCTTCAGCTTCGTTCTCACGCTGATCATCGGATACGCCATCGACAAGACGATGGGTATGCGGGTCAGTGAAGAAGACGAGATTGAAGGTATCGATCTCACTGTTCACGCCGAGTCGGCTTACGAACTCAACGATGCGTCCTTCAGCGGAAGTTTCGCTAAGTCCACATCGAAGTCGGCCATCACCACCTCCACAATCAAGGAAGGGGCCAACGCATGAAACTCGTGACTGCAGTCATCAAGCCGTTCAAGCTCGATGACGTCAAGAACGCACTCGAGGCCTATGGAATCCACGGCCTGACGGTCTCGGAGGCGAGCGGCTATGGCCGCCAGCGAGGGCACACCGAGGTGTATCGGGGGGCTGAGTACACCGTTGATCTCGTGCCCAAGGTGAGGATCGAGGTGCTCGTTGACGACGATGACGCAGACAGTGTTGTTGATGTCATCGTCAAGAGCGCTCAGACCGGTCGGATTGGGGACGGCAAGGTGTGGCTCATGCCCGTCGACACCGTTGTCCGAGTCCGGACAGGTGAGCGCGGTCCCGAGGCGCTGTAGATCCCTGATGGCCCGGACGATGATTCGTCCGAGTGCCGCCGGGCGGGGTCGTCCGACACTGCATGAAGCGGACGTACCCGCCGGGTGACAAGGCCGCCAGATCCACCCCCTCTCCCGACTGGGTGGATCTGGCGGTCGAGTCGCGTCTCTTAACACGGCTGTAACCGTTCGTGGAGCTGCTTGAAACGGTCGCCAGCGAATCTTCCTGGCACGTCTACGAGTAGGGAGAGCTCGTGAGTTTGTTTGTTGCGCAATTGGCGGCAGCGTCGCCGGTCAGTGCAGGAGATACCGCGTGGGTACTGATAAGTGCGGCCTTGGTTCTGCTGATGACACCAGGTTTGGCCATTTTCTATGGCGGCATGGTCCGGTCAAAGAACGTCCTCAACATGATCATGATGTGTTTCGCGAGTATGGGAGTCGTCACCGTTCTGTGGGTGTTGTACGGCTATTCGGTCACCTTCGGATCCGATCTAGGAGCGGGTTTGATCGGTGGATTTGAACACCTAGGACTGGCCGGAACGATGGATCAGACGACCGGCGCCGAAGGGTCTCGGATTCCTTTGTTGGCATTTGCGATGTTCCAACTCACGTTCGCGATCATTACCGCGGCCCTGCTGGCAGGTGCCATTGCTGATCGAGTCAAGTTCAGCGGTTGGATCATGTTGTTGGTGCTGTGGGCGACCTTCGTCTACTTCCCGATCGCGCACTGGGACTTCTTCTTTGATGGCGGCAAGGGCGGTTGGATGGGTGATCGATTAGGCGTCTTGGACTTTGCTGGTGGGACTGCGGTTGAGATCAACTCTGGCGCATCGGCGTTAGCGCTGGCGATCGTGGTGGGAGTCCGCTTGGGGTGGCGCAAGGACCCGATGCGTCCGCACAACCTTCCGCTGGTCTTGCTTGGTGCCGGCGTGCTGTGGTTCGGGTGGTTTGGGTTCAACGCGGGATCGGCATTGATGGCCGGGCAATTGACGGCCACCGTATTCATCAATACCCAGATCGCCACGGCTGCGGCTGTGTTGGCGTGGGTGATGGTGGAACAACTACGTGACGGTCGCCCGACGACGTTGGGTGCAGCATCCGGTGCGATTGCCGGTGCAGTAGCCATTACTCCTTCGTGTGGCTTCGTCAATCCCATGGGCGCACTGTTGATCGGACTGGCTGGTGGTGCGATTTGTTCGCTGGCCATCGGCTTGAAGTACCGATTCGGTTATGACGATTCGCTGGATGTTGTGGGTGTCCACGGTGTTGGTGGATTGGTGGGCATGATCGGTATCGGTTTGCTTGCAACTACGGCAGCCAATCCGGATGGCGGAGACGGACTGTTCTTCGGGGGAGGCTGGGGACTACTCGGACGCCAACTCCTCGCCAGTGGAGCGACCCTGGTC
>JBDHZU010000131.1:0-5407 GCA_039812085.1 Candidatus Nanopelagicales bacterium
TTACGCCAGCCCGATCGTGCGCAAGCAGGCACGTGAGGCAGGCGTTGATCTATCAACGGTGACTCCTACTGGGGAACATGGCCAGATCACCCGCGCGGATCTATCAACGGCACCGTCGAGCGCCCCTGCAGCACCCAGCACCCCTGCAGCACCCAGCACCCCTGCAGCACCCAGCACTCCGACAAACGCCCCTGCTGCTGCGGCCACAACCGATGCCGATTCGTTGCGCGGCACCACTGTCCCGATGACTCGTCTGCGTCGGGTGATTGCCGAGCGCATGGTGGAGTCGTTGCATGTGTCAGCCCAGTTGACCACCGTGGTCGAGGTCGATCTGACCCGTATCGCTCATCTGCGCGAACGAGCAAAGGGGCCGTTCCGCGCTCGTGAAGGTGTGGGACTGTCGTACTTGCCGTTCTTTGCCCGGGCAGCCCTCGAAGCCTTGAAGATTCATCCCAACGTCAATGCGTCCATCGATCCAGAAACGCTGGATGTCACGTACCACGCGGAAGAGCACCTGGGAATCGCTGTCGATACGAACCGGGGATTGTTAGTTCCTGTCATTCGGGATGCGGGCGACCTAACGATTAGCGGACTTGCCCGACGAATCGCCGATCTCGGGGATCGCGCTCGAGCTAGCCGGGTAATGCCAGACGAACTGTCCGGTGGAACATTCACGATCACTAATACCGGCAGTCGCGGCTCCCTATTCGATACGCCGATCATCAACCAACCGCAGGTTGCCATCTTGGGTAGCGGCGCAGTGGTGAAACGCCCAGTCGTCGTGCCCGATATGAACGGCGACGATGTCATCGCAATCCGCTCAATGGTCTACCTCGCGCTTACTTACGATCACCGGATCATTGACGGGGCCGACGCCGCACGATTCCTGACAACAGTCAAACAACGCCTAGAGTCCGGCGAATTCGAAGCGGAGCTTGGCGTCTAGATGCAGGTCGTCGTCAGCGGCGCAAGCGGACTGATCGGGTCCGCCCTTGTTCCCGCGCTACGCGCACAGGGGCACACCGTGAAACGACTCGTTCGACGCGATGTGCAGGCCGACGACGAGTTGTCGTGGGATCCCACCAATGACGTGATGAGTTCGCGGTCATTGGCCGGAACAGATGCAGTCATCAACCTGGCAGGCGCTGGCGTTGGGGATCAGCGATGGACTGAGCAATACAAGCGAGTCATTCGAGAGTCCCGGGTTCGGGGAACAAAAACTCTGGCTGCTGCGATCGCTCGAATGCCGCAACCCCCCAAAGTGTTCATCAGCGCATCGGCAATCGGTTACTACGGCGATCGTGGTGACGAAGAACTCGACGAATCAGCCGCGAAAGGCACCGGATTCTTGTCTGACGTGGTGGCCGACTGGGAGGACGCCTCGCATCCTGTGACCGAAGTTGGTGTGCGAGTCGTCAATCCTCGCACCGGGCTGGTGGTGAGTTCTGCCGGCGGCGCATGGGGCCGACTCATTCCGCTATTCAGCTTCGGATTGGGTGGGCGACTCGGGTCGGGCAAGCAGTATTGGTCGTTCATCTCCCGCCACGATGCAGTTCGCGGACTCATCACGATGCTGGCCGATGATCGACTGTCCGGCCCGGTCAATCTCACAGCACCGGAAGCCATCACCAACCAGGACGCCACTAAGGAGCTGGCATCAGCCCTACACCGGCCAGCCCTCATGCGCGTTCCGGCGTGGGCATTGCAACGCGTTCTCGGCGAGTTCTCCACGGAGTCTCTATCAAGCTCCCGAGTCGTCCCCCGTTCCCTGACCAATGCCGGGTTTAGTTGGGATGACCCGACGATGGAACAGTCCTTGACCCGCGCACTCAGATCAGACAAGTCCGCAACAGATCGCTGACCGATGCCGCACCCGATCATGTTCGATGACAACGACCCGCTCTTGGCAAAGGTGCGAGGGATTTGCGAGACCTTCCCACAATCGACCGAGCAGATTTCCCACGGCCGACCCGTATTTCGGGCGAGCGAGAAGGGGAAGATCTATCTCGTCTACGGCGGTGGCGAAAAGATTCGTCCCGGCGAGATGCGTCGACACAACCATGCGGTCATGTTCTTGCCGGACCCGTCCGATCACGAAGCGCTGTCCCAAGATGGTCGATTCTTTGTTCCTGCGTATTTCGGTCCGTCAGGATGGCTCGCAATCGACGTAGACCACAGTGATGTGGATTGGCAAGAGATCACCGAACTTGTCGACGCCTCCTATCGTCAAATTGCGCGTAAGGGTTTGATCGTCGAACTGGATGCAGCAACAGATCACTAATCACTGTGTTGCGTCGACAGCGACGTAACGCCAACCAGCATCGGTCTTGGTCAATTTGACCTTCCATCGTTTCTGGGCTCGTTCAACCACTGACTGAGCAGTGGAACCATCGGCAGTGACCAAGCGATAGGCAGAGCGAATATCAGTGACGACGAGCTGCGCGGACTTCTCGGTGACGGGACCGATCTCGATTGCTCGTAACTGGTTCGAATACCCCTGCGCCCGAAGACCGTGTTGCGCAAGCACATTGAGTGCCTGCTGATCGGACTTCTCTGCCGACGAACCGGCGATGTTCACGCTTGTGGTGTCCATCTGTTCGTGTGGATCGGAGAACAGTGCCGCCCGAGCATGGTCTAACTCGGCGAGCACTGTGGGCCAGTCAGGTTTAGCCGACTGAGTGGACGATGCCCGGTCCAGATCGAGTGAACCGGCCGAACTTGCCGCAGTAGCCGATGTAGCCGCCATCGCTTGTTCGGTGGAACTATCGCCCAAGCCCCCGCCCGCCATGGTGAACGTGGTCAGACCAGTCGCGACCATCAAGACAATCAACAAGGATCCTCGGCCTGCCCTACCCAGCCATGCGCGAACATCCGACCCACTCTCGGCGACCGGTTCGATCGATCTGGCCTGAGCTGGCCTGCGCGGCGGCTGACGCACCGACGCGGTTTCTACTGGCGATGACGGATCTGTTGCACTCGCTGGCGCCCACGGGGAATTGGCGGATACCTCGTTGATCGCCTCCGGTGTGGATCTACTCCTGCTCCTGCAGTTAGCCGCAACCTCAATGAGTTCTTGGCGGTCGGCAAGGGATTCGACCGCCTTCAGGAACCGGTCACGATCAGACCCCAATAAGAGGGCGATTGCCACTGCCGGGCTATGCCCGCGTTCTCCGACCAAGGCACTGAACAGTTCACCAAGCTCCATCGGCGAACTTGCCGGCGCCTGGGAGGTCCGAGTTAGCTGCCCCTTCTCGTCTAGATCCCACTGCTGGGGATCAATGGCTGATTCGTCTTTCAACTGCATGATCAGCTCGGCTGCAGCCCGCCCAGATATGGGTGCCTGTTTGCTTCGACTGATCAGTTCCGAAATCTGCATGGTGCGATGATCACGCGATCACACAACTGCCTGAGGTCTTTATCCACAGGGAGTTTGGCATCTGACTTCTTCACACCGATGACGACGTAAATCATTAAGTAATCTAAAGAGTGACCCGTGCGCTCTATGGACTCAGGAAGTTCCCAGCTAATCTTGTGTGATGCAGTCTTCGGGGGGAGTCCGCTTACTCGCGGTTTCTACAGCAGCAATCTCACTCACATTCGTCGCGCCTGCTTTCGGCACAGATTCAACGCCAGCGCCAAGCACTGATAGCAGTAATGCATCACAAACGATCGATGTGACATCCGACGATACGCACGCGCAGAGCACTCGCTCTTACGCACGTTGGCCCGGGAAAACAATCAGTATCCGGATCGCGCTGTCTGGCTTGAAGAAAGAAGCCGCAAAACGAGCCATCAAGGACTGGAACAGCGCCAACCTGAAGATCAAATTCAAGATCACGACCAAGAAGAATTCTCAGGTCGTCATTGTGGAGAAGAAGCGAGTGCCATGTGGCGGATCCGCTTGCGGAGACTTGGGCTACATCCGTGGGCGCCAGTCAAAGGTCACCATGACCGCTGGCTACAAACCGAGCATCTACGACGCACCTATCTACTCCGCCCTGGTAGCGCACGAACTCGGACACATTCTGGGCCTTAGCCATTCGAGCAAAGACACTCAGTTGATGTACCCGTACATCAATCACGTCGTAAAGCTCACCGAGACCGGTGCCTGCCGCTTCTATAACACCGAAGACCTCAAACGCGTTAAGAAGATGTACGGCGGCAAGGGCACGATGGCAGTCAAGTCGAGCTGCCGATTCGCACCCGCCGCAGGCAAAGTCAGCGGCCTCAAAGTAACTCGAGACGAGACGACCGTTCGTTTGAGCTGGAATGCGGCGTCCAACGCCAGTGCGTATTCCGTTGTACGTAGTTCCGCTAATGGCACCTGCCCCGCAAATCCGCGTTCAGGAACGCGGTTGGACCTCAACGGTCGAACTGCCTTCGACTATTCCCTCACCGAGGGCAAGCGATACTGCTACCGCGTCTTCTCCTACAACAAAGAGGGATACCTCAACCCGTCCGGTGTCTCTCTGAGTTACCTGGCCAAGACAACGGCACCATCGGCACCGGCAGGGGTCACCCTCACAGCGAACGTGGCTAACACCAGCGACTGGTATGCCGCTTATAACGTTTCTGGCGTGACCGACATGACCCGCTACGCCGCAAAGGCGGGCTCCTGCGCGACCGCGCCAGCGGACAGCATCTACCTCAATACCGGCTACCCGGAATTAACGATCGATCGTTACGAAATGTCCGGCAACGTATGTGTTCGGTTCTGGAATGCCCGAACCAATTTCAATGGCGACGACACGCTCTCT
The DNA here is from genome assembly GCA_039812085.1 of Candidatus Nanopelagicales bacterium. Classification (GTDB taxonomy): domain Bacteria; phylum Actinomycetota; class Actinomycetes; order S36-B12; family UBA10799; genus JBDHZU01. The sequence goes on from JBDHZU010000131.1 coordinate 4,758, forward strand.
AGCCCGGTCGATCGGTGGATCACCGTGGCACCAGCGCCCTCCTGGGACTAAGAACTCTCCACCGGTACCGGGTGTCGATCGAGATCGACCTTGGCCTGCCGCCCCGGCCACCAGATACGCCACCCAACATCCAGCGCAATTGCCGGGAACAAAATCGTCCGGACGACAAACGTGTCGAACAGGACGCCAAAGGCAACGGTGAGACCGAGCTGGAAAGTCGTGGTGATGGGGAGCACCGATAGCGTGGCAAAGGTGCATGCCAGCACAAGACCAGCGCTGGTGATGACTCCCCCGGTGACTGCCAGCCCTTCCAGCAGTCCCTCGCGGGTGCCACGTTCGACAGCTTCTTCTTTGACTCGATGCATCAGGAAGATGTTGTAGTCCACACCCAGCGCGACCAAGAAGATGAACACATACAAGGGATAGGACGAATCCTGCGCGGTCTGCCCGAAGACGAGATTGAACATCGCCACAGAGAAGCCCATCGCACAGAGGAAGCTCAACAATCCCACCACCATGAGCAGGAACGATCCGACCAATGCACGCAGCAGGATCGACGTCACAAGGAACACCACAAACAGCACCAGAGGGATAACAACGGATCGATCGTGATCAGTTGCTGTGTTGACGTCAACAGTGGTTGCGGTTTG
>JBDHZU010000132.1:0-5288 GCA_039812085.1 Candidatus Nanopelagicales bacterium
GTTCGTTGGTTCGGACTTCCCCTCCGAACCCGAACCGACGATCCACTTCCCCTTGGCAATCTGACTATGCGCGTTGTAACGGCACGGTCCTCACCAAACTGGTGGGGGCCGTGTTGTTTTCACCAGTGGATCCAGATGGGAGAGTGCCTCTATGAGTGATGAGGTTCCTGCACTGCTCGCGACTCGCCAAGCTGCAGCCACTGCCTCGTCTGCCCCTCGGCGCGCACGACGATTCCGCCGCGACCGACACGGTCGAGGAACCCGTGGCCCATTCACTCCCCCCATGATTCCTATTGCCGCTAGTCGCGGAGAACAGTTCGATGCGCTCGTGCTGGAGGCATTTGATCGACTGAACGCTGGGATGCCGGAACTTGAAGATGTCGCCGTCATGGTGGAAGACGTCCCACCGCGGGAACGCCGAGACGGTGCGCCAGATCCCGTCCCGCTCGGTCGTACGGAATCGGCTGGGCGTGGACAACCTGCGGCCATCGTCATCTACCGCCGACCGATCGAACTGCGTACTGCGCCAGGCGAAAAGCGAGAGAACCTGGTGTTCGACACGGTGACGGAACTCGTAGCCGAGCTATTTGGGGTGGCTCCGGCAGACGTCGACCCGGACTACGGGAACGATTCCTGACGAGGTGACATCTCGGGTCAATGCTCGCGGAGTTCGGTCTGGGGCGTTACCGTCATCCGGTGGCAAGAAAACGGGTGTGCACCAAGCCTTCGTGTCAGAAGCCGGCAGTGGCGACGTTGACGTACGTCTACTCCGACTGCACTGCTGTTCTCGGACCTTTGGCGACCTACGCCGAACCTCATTGCTACGACCTGTGTGAAGAACATTCGCAGCGCCTCACTGCGCCGGTCGGCTGGGAAATCGTTCGACTGGAGCCAGATCCCGATGCGCTCAAGCCATCGCAGGATGACATCGAGGCTCTTGCTAACGCGGTTCGCGAAGCAGGTCGCCCACGAGAGGATGCTGCTGCCGCACAGGCCCAGCCTGCAGACGAGCATCCATCCGCTGTTGAGGTTTCTCGTAAAGGACACCTTCGGGTGCTCCGCAACGTCGACTAGTACCCGTTCGACTAGATTCGCGAACTATGACTGTCTCACTCGATCCTGAATTGTTGAGGATTCTGGCGTGCCCGGCCGAGCATCACGCTCCTGTTACCCAGGTCGATGAATTCTTGGTCTGTGATGAATGCGGGCTGCGTTTCCCGATCCGCGATGGCATTCCCGTCATGCTGCTCGATGAAGCGTTGCCTGCGACTACTGACTGATATGTCGGGAGGGTGATCAGTAGTGGAGCTTGATGATGTCCTGCTCGACGATGCGGATCGCCTCGCTGATGCGGACTCCCATGGTCTGCTCATCACCACTGCTTCGGCAGGTGCCAGCATTCGAGCTGCAGTTGAAGCGATTGAGGATCAGGTGTGCGCCCGAGTCGCGGAGGATGGTCGTCCGCGTGCGATTGCCGTTGTTGGTGGTGGCGGATCCGGTGCCGCTGGAGAAGTGCTCGCGGCTGTTGTCGGGCCGCGTAGTTCGGTCCCGGTCATTACCGTCGCCCAGCCCGCCCTCCCCGGATGGATCGGTCCGACGGATGTCGTCATCGCGGTTAGTGGATCTGGCAATACCTACGAGACTCTGAGTGCAGCCTCCGATGCGGCTCGCCGTGGTGCGCGATTGGTGACGTTGTGTCCCACTAACTCTGAACTGCATGCCATCGCTCGGGCCACTCACGCCGGTGAACACATCCCGATCTCGATTCCCGTGACTGCAGGAACGTGGCGTGCCCGAACGATGTTCTGGACGTTGTCTACTCCGCTGTTGTTTCTTGCCGAAGCGTTAGGGCTGACCGAGGGGACGGCTCAGGCAGCCGATCAGGCGGCCACGATGTTGGACGAGATTGCGCTGGAGTGTGCTGCGTCGCGGGACAGCGTCGCTAATCCCGCTAAACGGGCAGCGATCAATCTGGCGAATTGTGTGCCGTTGATCTGGGGAACGGAAGCCATCGGCGGGGTTGCCGCTCGTCGGTACGGTCGACAACTCGCGGAGAACGCGGGAATCCCGGCAGTCGTGGGAACTCTTCCGGAAGCTGGTCGCACGCAATCGGCCCTACTTGCTGGGCCATACGCCGGTCAACGAAGTGTCGATGATCTGTTTCGGGACCGAGTGGAAAACCCTGATGAATCCAGTCGTTTACGACTGATCATCATGCGTGACGCGGACGAACATCCAGCGACAGCAGCATTGGCGCAGGCAGCGATGGATCTCGCTCATCGACGCGAGGTTCCCGGAGATGTTCTCGTGGCGCAGATGGGTCATCCGTTCGTTCGGCTCGCCGAACTCGTGGGGGTTGCGGATTTCGCCACGGTGTATGCCGGTCTGGCGATGGGCATCGACCCCATGTCGAGCAGCAATGAACTGGATGAACGTCGGCAGTGGTGATGGGAACGTGTGCGGGTGGCATGGTGCCCGTACACGCGCCATGATCGAGCGATGTACACGATCAATGGCTTTCTGCAGAACTACGCCTGGGGTATCCCAGGAGGGTTGATGCCGTGGGTCGCGGCGTCGTCCGAGGTTGATGCAGATCAGCCGCAGGCGGAGTTGTGGTTCGGTGCTCATGTCAATGGACCATCGCCGTTGACCACTGATGCAACCACGCTGCGCGACTCCGTCGATCCCGCGCAAGCGCCGGTCTTGGTCAAGCTGTTGGCGGCCGGCTCTCCACTATCCATTCAGATTCATCCACCGGCCGATCAAGCCCAGGCCAGCTTTGCGGAGCAACAAGCTGACCCGTCGGCACCAAAACTCTTGTCCGATGACAAAGCCAAGACCGAGATGTTGATTGCAGTCGAACCATTTGCGGTGTTCTCCGGATTCCGTGACTCGAACGAGGCTGCCCAAGTCCTGCGGGCAACCGCAGAAGGACTTGATTCGATCGCCGACGATGTCGAGGCTGGTCGAACCAAGGAAGCAATCGCGGCCATGCTGGCGCTGCCTTCCGATGGTCTAAAAGCGGTAACTGATCGACTGCCGGAGGCCGCGCAGGTCGTCGGTCTGCCTGAGTTGGCCGTGCGCGCCCTAGAGACGGTGGCGACTCAATATCCAGGCGACCCCGGATGTCTGGTGGCGACACTTTTGCAGCCTGAGCAACTCAACCCCGGTGATGCGGTTTACGTCCAAGCCGGAATCGTGCATGCCTACATCGAGGGAATCGGTGTTGAAGTGATGACTGCCAGCGATAACGTGCTGCGGCTGGGATTAACGCCTAAGACGATCGCCGTTGAACCTGCTCTGGCCGCCATTGACGAACAATTGCAACCGCAGATCCTGCGACCACAAGCAGCGACCAGCGACGACGGGGGAACGGTGCGGCAGTACGCCCCGCAAGGAGCCCCGTTCGCAGTGAGCTCGATCAATCAAGGGTCGCTGGCTGCCCCCGCTGGTGATTACCGACTTGTCCTGGCAGTTGACGGTCCAGCAACAGTCTCGACCGATGACACTGAGGTCGTCCTCGCTCAAGGAGAAGCAGCAGCAGTCTTGGCAGACGAACCCGCTATTACCGTCGCCACAACGGGCACCGCGTACATCACGAGGAAGGCAGGCGAATGAGTACCGAAGGCGGAGTAAGGGCAATTATCGCGGCGTTGGCCGCCAACCTGGTTATCGCTTGCGCAAAGTTCGGCGCATTCATCATCACGGGATCCAGTTCCATGCTGTCGGAAGCCATTCACTCGCTGGCTGACTCCGGTAACCAGGTGCTACTGCTGATCGGTGGCAAGCGAGCCAAGCAAGCCGCCAATGTCACCCATCAGTTCGGACACGGTCGGCGCCGATACGTCTACGGGTTCGTCGTTGCACTCATTCTGTTCGTGGTGGGTGGCTTGTTCTCCGTCTACGAGGGAATCCACAAAATCCAGCATCCGGAAGATCTTTCGTCCCCGCAGGTGGCGATCGCCGTGCTGCTGATTGCGATTGTGGCCGAAGGATTCTCCTTCCGAACTGCCCTAAAAGAGGCGAATCATTCGCGTGGAAAGAAGTCACTTTTTCGATTCGTTCGCGATTCACGCCATCCAGAACTGCCGGTCATCCTGCTGGAAGACTTCGGTGCGCTGATCGGTCTGTTCTTGGCGTTACTCGGTGTGGGCTTGTCCACCATCACCAAGAACGGCGTGTGGGACGGCATTGGTGCCACCTGTATCGGCATGTTGTTGCTGGTCATCGCTGTGTTCTTGGCGTTGGAGATGGCCAGCATGTTGGTCGGTGAAGGGGCCGTGGCGGAGGAACAGGAAGCGATCCGGGTTGCCCTCGAGTCATCGGCCGATATCGACCGAGTGATCCACTTGCGCACGTTGCATGTCGGCCCAGATGACTTGCTGGTCGCAGCCAAAATTGCCGTCGCTGGTGAGGACACGGCAGAAGTTATTGCGCGAGGAATCGACGCGGCAGAGAAGCGGGTGCGTGCAGCAGTGCCCAGCGCCACGTACATTTACCTCGAACCTGATCTCGATCGATACCGATCGGGTACTTCCACTGCCGAAGGAACTTCCATCACATGACCAATCCTGACTTCAAGGTTGCCGATCTTTCCCTCGCCGAATTCGGGCGTAAGGAAATCCGCCTCGCTGAGCATGAGATGCCCGGCCTGATGGCGATGAGGGAAGAGTTCGCAGCTAGTCAGCCGCTTGCCGGTGCCCGCATCACTGGCTCGCTCCATATGACTATTCAGACCGCTGTGCTGATTGAGACGCTAACGGCGCTCGGCGCACAGGTCCGTTGGGCAAGCTGCAACATCTTTAGTACCCAGGATCACGCCGCTGCCGCAGTCGCCGTAGGACCGGATGGAACGCCGGATAACCCACAGGGTGTCCCCGTCTATGCCTGGAAGGGTGAGACGCTCGAGGAGTACTGGTGGTGCACTCAGCAAGTCCTGCAGTGGCCTGCTGATGAATCGGGAGCAACCGGTCCGAACATGATCTTGGATGACGGTGGCGACGCCACGCTGCTCGTTCATAAGGGCCTGGAGTTCGAAAAGGCGGGTGAGGTTCCCGATCCGTCCACGGCAGACTCTGAGGAGTTTGCTGTCGTCCTTACCTTGCTGCAGAAGTCGCTGGAAGAAGACCCGAGTCGCTGGACCACGATTGCTGGCGGGATCAAGGGCGTTACCGAAGAGACCACTACTGGTGTCCATCGTCTGTACGAAATGATGCGTGACGGCAGTCTGCTTTTCCCCGCGATCAACGTCAACGATTCGGTGACCAAGTCCAAGTTCGACAACAAAT
>JBDHZU010000133.1:0-5238 GCA_039812085.1 Candidatus Nanopelagicales bacterium
GCGCTCCATTCCATCTTGAGGTGCCTGAGTGATGTCGAACGGACCATCTTCCGTGCTGGCGGCTACCACTGCCGGAGTCGAATCTGAACTCTCTGACTGAACATCTTCTGCCTGATCAGCGGATTCAGTTTCCTGACTGTCGGCAGTGCCGTCATCGTCCGGAACGGTTGCTTCGTCTGCGCTGTCGTCGCGCTTCTTTCTGAACACGTCGTCACCGTACTCGGCTAACCGCGCGCGCTCATCTCGAACCGTCGCCTAACCGGTAGAACCAAATCCGCCGCTCCCCCGCTGACTGCCAGGAAGCTGTTCAACTGGCGTAAATACGGCTTCGGCCACTCGTTGCACAACAAGTTGTGCGATTCGTTCGCCACGACGCAGAGTCACTGCCTGCGTAGGGTCATGATTAATCAGGTTCACGCTGATTTCCCCGCGGTATCCAGCGTCAATAGTTCCTGGCGCATTGACCATGCCAATCCCATGACGAACCGACAGCCCCGACCGAGGATGAACCAGTCCCACGTATCCCGGTGGCAGCGCAATCGCGATCCCAGTCGCAACCAAGCCGCGTTCTCCGGCCTGCAACGTCACGTCGTGTCGAGCGTAAAGGTCGGCTCCAGCATCACCGGGTTGGGCGTATCGCGGCAACGGAAGCTCCGGGTCTAACTGTTCGATCAGCACTTCGACACGTTCGATACTCACGGACTCACCTCAACGATTCCTGGGGCACCAGCGGTGCGTTCTTGCTCGGCACGTTCCACATCTTCTTTGCGACCGTGATCACGGAAATGTTCCAGCGGAACCTGGATGAACAACGCATCGGCGGTCGCAGCAACTTCTCCCTGCGGACCATCTAGATGTCCTATTGCCTGGGCGAAAACCTTCCGCCCCTGTTGGCCGATGATCTGTGCGTCAACATGCAGCACCTTGCCCACCTGCACCGGCTTCTTGAAGTTTGTTTCCAATCGAGCGGTGACGGCGGGTGCCTGCAATAGCCAGTTCAAGCTACCGAGCACCTCGTCGAATGCAGTCGCGAGCAGTCCACCGTGTGCTAGCCCAACCGCACCTTGATGGTGTTCGGTGACCTCAAATTCGGCATGTGCGGTCAGACCTTCACCGGCCGTTATTCGCATGTGTAGTCCGGTGGGATGCTGCATTCCACAGCCAAAGCACCGCGGATTGTGACTTGCGATCTCCTCGCCAGGTGCGGGCGCGTTGGGATGCCGCTGAGGCAACTCACGACCGGAATTCATTTCACTGCTCGTCACACGAGCAGGTTAGCCGTCCACCAGGGCGCAGAGCGTCACGGTGGGCAGTGGCACAGTGGTCAGGTGCATCCGACCTATCGACAGCGCCTGACTCCCCCCTGGTGGGTGTGGGTGCTGGCGTCTTTGGTGTGCCTGAGCCTGGCGGTGGCCTACGGAGCCGTGTTCGGCATGGTGATCGGCACCATCACGTTCGTCCTACTCGCAGCCTTAGCGGGATGGCTGCTGTGGCGGACCAGTCCCATCATCGAGGTCAATGACACCGGTCTGCGAGCAGGCAAGGCGTTCATCGAGTTCCGCTACATCGGACTGGTCGCAACGCTCGACTTCGCCGCAATGCGCCACGCAGGTCAATCCGGGGCTGATCCGCGCGCCTATCGACTCGTCCGTGGCCTGTCGGCCAAAGAGGGGGTCAGCATCGAAGTTGTCGATGACGAAGACCCGCACCCCTACTGGCTCATTTCCACCGATCGGCCGACGGAACTATCCGCTGCGATCGCCGAAGGTGCGAAGCGATCAGCGTCAATCGCTGCTCGACAGTAGAGTCAAACCAGACCTGTCGAACCATTCGTCATTCCACGGAGGATCACATGCCCGTCACTGCCCGGACTGTTGCGCCACTGGCCACCATGGGCCTGACGTGGGCCGCCCGCAAGAGCATGACGCGCGCCTACGCCTCCGGCACGGGCCACGAACCGCCAGCAGCCGACGACCGTGAAGTGCCGTTGCGCAACGTCATTCTTTGGGCGGTCGCTTCTGCAGTAGTGATGGCGACGATCGACGTGATGGTGAATCGCACGGCTGCTCGAATCGCAGACCGAAATGAACTGCCCGCACAAGCTCACGACACCTCGGACGGCCTTGCCCCCGCCTAGAGCGCAGTGCTGAGCAACAACTCTTTAGACGCAGTCCTTGCAGACGGGTAGTCCGTCTACTTCCTTGGCAAGCTGGCTGCGGTGGTGGACCAAGAAGCAGCTCGAACAGGTGAATTCGTCTTCCTGCTTCGGAACCACTCGAACAGCCAGCGACTCGTCTGACAGATCGGCTCCTGGCAATTCCAGGTTCTCGGCAGCTTCCGTCTCGTCCACATCGACTGACGATGACGATTTATCGGCACGCCGAGCCTTGAGCTCTTCCAAGCTGTCCTCGGCAAGCTCTTCATCAGTCTTGCGTGGTGCGTCGTAGTCAGTTGCCATGTGCAACTCTCCTAGCTCGTCGTTGGGCCGTCGTCCCGCAGCTACGAAGGCGACCGCATGCGGTACGTGCCAACGTGACCCTTGGGTCAGTTATTCCGCCGGGGAACATATCCCAAGAGCGAGGATTGTGCACTACTGAGTGGGCAACTGTCAGCAAACTTGTCGGTTTGTGGTGTGCTGTCCCCATGCCGATCTACGCCTTGGGCGACCGTCAGCCCACCATTGACCCCTCTGCATTCATCCATCCCGACGCCGTTTTGATCGGCGATGTGACCATTGGAGCCGAATCTTCGGTGTGGCCAACAGCGGTGCTTCGTGGCGATCATGGCGCGATCCGAGTGGGATCACAAACCTCTATTCAGGACGGAACGATCATTCACTGCACCTCCACTTTGGACACCACGGTGGGAGACCGCTGCACGATCGGACACAACGTCCACATGGAGGGATGCACGATTGAAGACGACTGCCTGGTCGGTTCGGGATCGGTCGTTCTGCACGAAGTGATTGTTCGATCCGGGTCGTTGGTCGGTGCACAGGCACTTGTTCCTGGCGGAACCGAAGTTCCCAGCGGCGCGATGGCTTTGGGTGTGCCCGCAAAAATCAAGCCCGACTCGGTGAGCATCGACGACTTGACCCCTGCCTGGCAGATTTACGTCCGTAACACCCACTGGTACAACAAGGATCTGCGTCGATTGGACTAACTGTCCGTCGTCTCCACCTCGTCTGAGGCTGCATTCCAGTCAGTGAGCCATTCGTCCAAAGTGGCGAACAGTGTCGGATTCGCCGCAAGGACCATTTCTTCAGTTGCCGGTTCCCCCGCAAGCCCACCGATCCGACCACCGGCTTCGGTAACGACGACTCCACCTGCAGCGTGATCCCAAGGCTTTGGCCCCCGCTCAAAATAGGCATCCAGGCGACCACTAGCCACCCAACACAAATCCAAGCAAGCAGCGCCAGGTCGGCGTAAGTCCCTCACCTTGGGAAGGATTCGGGCCGCCACTGAACCTTGAGCTGCCCGTCGTTGAGCGTCATAGCCGAAACCAGTCGCCACGAGTGCGAATCCCGGATCGGTCTGACTCGATACCGATAGCTGCCGACGATCGTCACCGAAGTGTTGGTGAGCGCCCCGCCCGATCACAGCGGAGTAGGTCTGATCGACGGCTGGTGCCACAACGACTCCCACCACCGGATTCCCGTCGATCTCAGCGGCCACATTGACTCCCCAGATCGGCAGGTCGTACAGATAGTTGACCGTGCCATCCAGTGGGTCGATCACCCAGCGCACGCCAGATGTACCAGCCGTGTCTGAGCCTTCTTCGCCCAGGATTCCGTCGTCTCCGTGTCCGTCGAGCAGCATCGAGACGAGTAAGTCCTCGCTGCGACGATCCATGTCTGTCACCACATCGGTGGCAGTGGACTTGCTGTCTACCGACAAAGCGTCGGGACGTTGCATCAACAAGTCGGCAGCGGCCTGTGCAGCTCGCATCGCTCGCTCGTGTAGATCGGTCAACTGGCTGTCGTCATAGGTCACGAGTCACTCCCACATAGGGTCGGGCGGGGATCACGTGGATTTGCACAACACTGTGCCGGACAAAGGTCTGGCGCAGGTCCCCATTGACCCAAAGCAGGACGCTGATCGACCGGAAGATCGTTAACCCGTTCGTTCACCATCTCTGCCAGCGCCAATGCAAACCGCGGATCGCCTCCAGGTGTGGCTACCCGAGCGAATTTCAGGTCCAATTCAGCGGCAGTTTCGCGTGCTTGGGTGTCGAGATCCCACATGACTTCCATGTGATCACTGGCAAAGCCAATCGGGGCGACGACCACTGCATTGATTCCACGCTGACGAGCATCAGTCAGGTGATCGTTGATGTCTGGCTCCAACCAGGGGATCTGCGGCGGGCCAGAACGCGACTGGTACACCAACGAATACGAAACTTGGCGGCCCAAATGCGCATGCACTCGTTGCATCACCAGTTCCATGACGGCCCGATGTTCCTTCACATACAGGTTGCCGCCCAACGATGGTGATCCACTGGCAGCGGCCGCAGCTAGCGGTATGGAGTGGGTGGTGAAGACAATCTCGGTTTCGTCCAATTCCGAACCCAGCGATTCGATGGCGTCAATGACGTTGTCCACGTGAATGTCGATGATCACCGGGTGGTCGAACCAGCGCCGGACCTTGATTAGTTGAGGGGCTGCACCTGCGGCATCGGCCTGGACCTGCTCCACCGCGTCGTAGAGGTTCTCGCGGTACTGCCGACAACTTGAGTAGCTGGAATAACCACTGGTGATGACGGCGGCAGCAGTTCGCACACCATCGGCACGCATCGCCTGCAGGGCATCGGCCAGAAACGGTTCGGAATTGCGGTTTCCCCAATAGACCGGCATAGGCGGTTGGTCGGGAGCGTTCAGTGCCGCTTGAAGCTCGGTGACCAACTGACGATTCTGGGAGTTGATCGGGGAAACTCCCCCGAAGTGCCGGTACTGCTCGGCGACCTCTTCGAGCCGGTCTTGCGGAACCCCACGACCAGCCGTCACCCGCTGCAGGTAAGGCATGACCTCGTCCATGCCTTCGGGGCCGCCAAACGAGACCAATAGGACGGCGTCGATTTCGGTCATAGGGCGATTCTCCCCCTCGTTCGGGCGATGACCTATCGCCGGGTTGCGATGTCCGTGGCACGCTGACGCAATGACGGCTACGTGGCATAACTGGGCACGGATCGAGTCAGCGCGTCCGGCGGAGGTTCACACGCCAACCTCGCCAGAGCAGATCG
>JBDHZU010000134.1:0-5048 GCA_039812085.1 Candidatus Nanopelagicales bacterium
CCGGCTGTACGGCAGAAGTGGGCGAACTCAACGAGAACGAGGTCGGACAGATCACTCTGACCGGACCGACGATTGCCCTTGGCTACCGGCTAGACCCCGAGTTGACCGAGAAGCATTTCCAATATGGGCGATTCCTCGCGAGCGACCTCGGTTACTTCGACGAAGGCAACAAGCTGCATGTCGTGGGCCGCTCAGATGACCTGGTTCAGATCGGTGGCCTCGGCGTATCGGTCACCGCTGTCGAACTGACGGCGGAAGAGCATCCTGACGTTGCGAATGTTGCTGCAGTCGCCACTCCTGATGAGGAGTGGGGTTCCACCATCACGCTATTCGTGGTTCCACGTATCGGTTACCAATTGCCAAAGGGACAGCTTGCTGGTGCGTTGATCAAGCACATCAAGGAGAACCTGGGCACGAACTCTCGCCCACGCCGAGTGGTTCAGCTTGACTCACTGCCGACGTTGCCAGTGGGCAAGGTGGATCGAGCGCAGCTCAAGGAATGGGCTGCGAATCCGGCCGAGATCATCTCTCAGTCATAGCCGTGGCAACGACATCAGAATGGATCGCCGGTGCGCGACCACGAACTTTGCCCGCTGCCATTGTTCCCGTTGCCGTAGGTACAGCCACAGCGCACTTTGTCGGTAGCCCGCTGAGCGTCGCGAGTTTCTGGTTGCGCGCAGCGCTGGCTCTGGTGGTGTCCCTTGCACTGCAGGTCGGCGTTAATTACGCCAACGACTATTCCGATGGCATCAAGGGAACTGACGATGTTCGCGTCGGACCGGTTCGCCTTGTTGGACAAGGTCTTGCGCCTGCCGAGCAGGTAAAGAAGGCGGCGTATCTGTGCTTTGCGGTGGCCTGCGTGGCGGGACTCATCCTGGTGCTGTTGACCGGCGCCTGGTGGATGATCGCAGTCGGCGTGGCAGCAGTTCTCGCCGCCTGGTTCTACACCGGCGGTTCGCGTCCGTACGGCTATGCCGGGCTGGGCGAAGTGATGGTGTTCATCTTCTTTGGACTGGTCGCCGTCATGGGGACGACCTTCGTTCTGGTTGGTCGGATTCCGCTGCTGTCGTTTCTGCTGGCCATTCCAGTCGGGCTGCTCGCGTGCGCACTGCTGATCATCAATAACTTGCGAGACATTCCCACGGATTCACAAGTTGGTAAGCGAACGCTGGCTGTTCGTCTCGGCGATCACAAGACTCGGGAACTGTACGGGCTGTGCCTGTTCCTGCCGTTCCTGTTCGCCATCGTGATTGGCTTTGGTGGATTCGGATTCATCGACATGTTCCCCGCGGGCGCCCTGATCGCGGTTCTTCCATTGCCCCTGGCATTCATCCCGTGGCGAACCGTCACCTCCGGTGCCACTGGCCCCGCCCTCATCCCCGTCCTTGGCGGAACCGGACGAATCCAACTGCTCTACGGGCTACTACTTGCTCTCGGGGTTGCCTTGTCCGCCTGAAACTGCAAAACCAACGCCTACCGACAGATGGTTGTCGGATTAAGCGGAGGGTTTTTCGGGTGTATCACCCTCGTTGTCTGAGGCCAACTGTGTGCTTTCACTGGGTTCTGCAGCCGGCGACTGGTTGATGTCGTCAGCGGACTCGAAAGTTTCTTCACTCTCGATGCGATTGTTCATGCGCTCGAAGTAGTCACCGACGCGTTCGCCAACCGCATTGCGTTGGCGACGGAGCAAGAAGAATGAGAACACCATCGAGACGAGGAAGGCGAACAAGATCAGCGGGATTCCCCGCAAACCGACCAAGTAACCAATCGCGCCGACAATGAACAGCAGGGCCACGCGCAAGAGGTTGTACATCAATACGGGATGCCCGGAAGCCGCCTGCTTATCTTCCAACGCTGCGGCAGCACCATCCGACAGTTCGTTCTCACTCATCCGTCGATGGTACGTCTCGACTGCTGAACCAGCGTTCGCACCTGAGGACTCTCAGCCATATCCGGAACAAGATTCTGTGAAGTTGTTTTGATTTACTCAAAATAAGGGTACGGTGTCGGCATGCCGTTACCAGCTACCGCACACACGCATGACGTGGTGCCAGAGGTGGTGCTGCGAACCGCTGGTTTACGGGTGACGGATTCTCGTCGGGCAGTGATGCAAGCTCTGGCAGATCAACCCCATGCCTCGGCAGATCAGTTGTTGTCGACGATTCAACGTGCAACTCCAGACGCAAGCATGCAGTCGGTGTACAACGCAGTCACTGACTTTGAACGGGCTGGACTCGTCCGTCGGATTGAGCCCGCTGGCCATCCGGGTCGGTTCGAGCTCCGAGTCGGAGACAACCACCACCATTTGGTCTGCCGCCAATGCGGCCAAGTCGAAGACATCGACTGCGTTGTCGGTGGTGCCCCTTGCCTCGACGCATCCAACGATCACGGCTACGTGATCGACGAGGCTGAAGTGACGTTCTGGGGAGTGTGCTCCCAGTGTGTCGGTAAGAAACTCGAGAGCCCACAAGCAAGCAAAGAAACCCACGAATAAGTAGCAAGAACCCCCACCGAGAAAGAGGAACACCATGCCTGAGACCACCACCTCAGATAGCCCAGATTCGGCTGGTGCCGTTACCGAGTCAGGCGGTTGCCCTGTCGCCCATGACGCGCTGCCGCGACCCACTCGTGGTGACGCGAACCGTGTCTGGTGGCCGGATCGCCTGAACCTGAAGATCCTGGCGAAGAACACTCAGGAACAAAATCCGCTGGCTGCAGACTTCGACTACAAGGCAGCGTTCGAGGCGCTTGACCTTGCTGCCGTCAAGCAAGACATTGCCGAGACGCTGACCACCTCGCAAGAGTGGTGGCCTGCTGACTTCGGCAACTACGGCCCACTCATGGTTCGTATGGCATGGCACAGCGCGGGCACGTACCGCGTGATGGATGGCCGCGGTGGCGGTGGCACTGGGCAGCAGCGATTCGCGCCGCTGAACAGTTGGCCAGACAACGTCAACCTGGACAAGGCTCGTCGCGTGCTCTGGCCGGTGAAGAAGAAGTACGGCCAGTCGTTGTCCTGGGGCGATCTGATGATCCTGGCGGGCAACGTCGCGTTGGAGCAAATGGGCTTCACGACGTTCGGATTTGCCGGTGGACGCCCAGATGTGTGGGAACCCGATGACGACGTCTACTGGGGCGGCGAGACCACCTGGCTAGACGACACTCGCTACACCGACGATGAGAAGAAGCGCGCTTCAGGCGAGGACGCTACTGAACTGGAGAAGCCACTAGCGGCTGTCCAGATGGGTCTGATCTACGTGAACCCGGAAGGTCCGGCAGGTAATCCCGATCCGCTGGCTTCTGCTCGCGACATCCGCGAGACGTTTGCCCGTATGGCGATGAATGACGAAGAGACGGTCGCTCTGATTGCAGGCGGCCACACCTTCGGCAAGACACACGGCGCTGCCTCGGACATTCCGCATGTGGGACCAGCTCCGGAAGGCGCAGGCATTGAGGATCAGGGCCTGGGGTGGAAGAGCGACTTCGGCAGCGGCAACGCTGACGACACGATTAGCTCTGGCCTTGAAGTCACCTGGACTTACCACCCGACCCGTTGGGACAACGAGTTCTTCCACATCCTGTATGCCTACGAGTGGGAACTATTCGAGAGTCCGGCTGGCGCTAAGCAATGGCGACCAAAGAATGGTGCGGGGTCAGACATGGTGCCACTGGCACATGATCCATCGACTCGACGCGAACCACGCATGCTGACATCTGACTTGGCGCTTCGCATGGATCCCGAGTACGACAAGATCAGCCGCAAGTTCCTCAACGATCAAGAAGCATTTTCCGATGCGTTTGCTCGTGCCTGGTTCAAACTGACCCACCGCGATATGGGTCCGCGCACCCGCTACTTGGGCACTGAGGTTCCGGCAGAGGAATTGGTCTGGCAAGACCCAGTGCCGGATGTCGAGGGTGAGCTGATCACCAATTCGGACGCCAAGGAACTCAAGCAACAGATCCTGGATTCGGGTCTCAGCGTGAGTGAGCTGGTCTCGACGGCATGGGCGGCAGCCTCAAGCTTCCGTGGCAGCGACAAACGTGGCGGCGTCAACGGTGCCCGCATTCGCTTGGAACCGCAGAAGGATTGGGAAGTCAACAATCCCAAGCAGTTAAAGAAGGTGTTGGGCAAGCTGGAAGACATCCAGTCGGACTTCACCTCTGGCGACAAGCAGGTGTCCCTGGCGGACCTGATCGTGCTTGCCGGCAACGCGGGGGTTGAGAAAGCCGCGGCAGATGCCGGTGTGACGGTTGAGGTGCCGTTCCATCCTGGCCGCACGGACGCCACACAGGAGCAGACCGACGTTGAGTCGTTCGAGTACATGGAGCCAGTCGCCGACGGGTTCCGCAACTACCAGAAGTCCGGCGTTGATACCCCTGCCGAATATCTGCTGATCGACAAGGCGAACCTGCTCACCCTGACCGCTCCGGAAATGACGGCGCTCGTTGGTGGTCTGCGAGTTCTTGGCACCAACTGGGATGGTTCATCGCACGGTGTTCTCACCGACCGCGAAGGCCAACTGACGAACGACTTCTTCGTCAACCTGCTGGAACTCGGCACCACCTGGAAGCCGCTGGACGAGGGCAAGCATGCGTTCCAGGCGACCGACTCGTCCGGCAAGAAGCTGGGCACCGGCACACGGGCCGACTTGGTGTTCTCATCGAACTCTGAGTTACGTGCCCTGGCCGAGGTCTACGCCTCCGATGACGCAGCAGAGAAGTTCGTTAACGATTTCGTTGCCGCGTGGACCAAGGTCACCGAGCTAGACCGGTTTGACCTGAAGTAACCAGAGATGAATTGGGTTGTGCCCGCCACGAAATACGTGGCGGGCACAAAACAACCACCCCATCCTCGCTGTTGATACGAAGATCGACGGACTACACACTTGGACCGCGACGTTCAGATGCTCGTCAAGCGGGAGATGGATCCTTAGATCCAGCCGCAAATTACTTGCCGTCGAGTCAGCCGCTAAAGCTGAGCTACTAGCTGACTCCGGCGTAGCTGTGTAGTCCGCTGGTCACCAGGTTAATGACGAAGTAGTTCACGA
>JBDHZU010000135.1:0-4977 GCA_039812085.1 Candidatus Nanopelagicales bacterium
TCTTAGCTGGAGCCTTCTTAGCTGGAGCCTTCTTAGCTGGAGCCTTCTTAGCTGGAGCCTTCTTAGCTGGAGCCTTCTTAGCTGGAGCCTTCTTAGCTGGAGCCTTCTTGGCAGGAGCCTTCTTAGCTGGAGCCTTCTTGGCAGGAGCCTTCTTAGCGACAGTCTTCTTTGCAGTGGCTTTCTTCGCCGGGGCCTTCTTGGCCGCGGTCTTTTTGGCGGCCGACTTCTTTGCGGCCGTCTTCTTGGCAGGTGCCATTTCTCGAGCCCCTTTCTCAGGCGTGGACATAGTCTTACGCGGTTCGTCGTCGCTTGTCTGCTTTTCTGCCAGCACGTCGCCAATTGGTGTTGTGGCTTCAACTGGTTTTTCCAACACGTCAGCAAAGCCTTCGCGCAAACAACTCACCAACAAATCCACATCGGGAACAGCCGCGTCATCGCAGCTAATTCCGATCGAGGCATTGCCGTTATAGGTCAGCATCGTGACATTGACGGCTGCGCCAATCGTTGCCACCAATGGGTACATCGCCTCTACCTGAGCGCCAGCAAGCCAGACCGGCACGGGAACGCCAGGAACATTCGACACAGTGACGTCACTGGCCTGGGCAGCAGCAGCGACAATGTCACTTGGAATGAATCGGGAAATTTCTCCGAGTTCATTTGCAAATGCAAGAGCGGGTTCATGTCGGATCGCAGTGACTGTTTCGGAAATCTGATCCATCAATCGTTTGGTCTGTTTTACCGAGATGGGTAATTCAAATCGTGCGATGTTCACCGCATTCGATGTCCCGGACGAATCAGTTCGAGTGGAGACCGGCATGTTTACGCGTAGCTTCTTGACCGGTTGCCCCAAGCTGATGTGGTACTTGCCCATTCCATTTGCGACCGCAGCCATAAACACATCATTGGCAGTGTGATTGGCCTGTTTACCCGCTGCCTTGATATCGGCGAATGGCAGGTCGATCGTGCCGAAGGTGTAATTGATGGACCGTTCCACCATCAATGGCGATAACGGGCCGAGCGGAACCTTGGTGAATCGGGCCAATGATTTGGCGGTGCGGGAGATCCGGGTGATGGTGTCGGAAGGATCACGCAAAGCAGTCAGCGTCAACGGTCCAACGCCACGCACAAAGTCTTGAGTTGATCGCGCCATCCAACCGAAACGGTCACGGATGACAACCTCGACAAATCCCGCTCGATCCAGGGTCTCCCCAATGGGGGCTTCGGGCATCTGACCCAAATCCATCCCGTCGGCGGTGAAGTCGAACAAGGAGGCACCCAGCATGACGGCCCCTTGTCCATCAGCAATGGCGTGATGGATCTTGATGATGATCGCTGCCCGTCCGCCGGGGAGACCTTCCAACACCGTCGTGCGCCACAGTGGCCGGTCCTTGTCAAAGTCGGTCATGGACTGACGACGAGCATCCTCCAACACATCTGCCCAATCGCTGCCTTCTGGCATCCGGAAGCGTCGGAGGTGAAACGACAAATCGAAGTCGTTGTCGATGATGAGTCGTGGTGTGGTCAGACCGCCTTGGTCGATGACCTTCTGGCGCAGCGCGGCATTGGTGCGCGACGAACGATCGAATCGTTCGACCAACGTCTTCCAATCGGGCGCACGGTCGAGGACAAGCAAACCCATGATCGTGGATCGCATGACGGGGTCGTCGGAACCAGTGCGCCACGTCGCAAAGTCGAAGCCGCTCATTCGTTGTGCGGTCTTGACGGCTGAACGCGGTTTCTTCTTACCGCGAGCCTGCGCCTTTGCAGCCACGAAGTCCTCCCAACTAGCAGCCGCATGACTGCGGCGTATCCACTAGCGGAAACGTAGCGCCGTGACCGGTGGTGATGCTCGGTGCTTGACCTAATTTGAATGCACAAGTAACGGCTTAGGCAAGGCTTACAGTTGTTCCAAAATTTCGTCAGGGATGTCGAAATTGGCGAAGACATTTTGCACGTCATCGCAATCTTCCAACGCATCAACCAGGCGCGTAACTTTCTCTGCGCCAGAGACATCAAGCGGAACTGTGACACTCGGCAACATGCTGGCTTCAGCGGATTCGTATTCAATGCTGGCGGCTTGCAAAGCTGTGCGGACGGCGATCAAGTCACCGGCTTCGCTCACAACTTCGAACACTTCGCCTAAGTCGTTGACCTCTTCTGCACCGGCATCAAGCACTGCGTCGAGCACGGAGTCCTCATCCGTCCCTTGCTTCTCAACGATGACAACGCCTTTGCGGTCAAACAGGTAGGAAACTGAACCAGGATCGGCCATGGTTCCACCCGCCTTGTTCATCGCTGTGCGAACTTCCATGGCAGCCCGGTTGCGGTTGTCCGTCAGACATTCAATAAGGACTGCGACTCCACCGGGGGCGTAGCCCTCGTACATGATCGTCTGCCAGTCCGAGCCGCCTGCTTCTGCACCCGAGCCACGCTTGACTGCGCGTTCGATGTTGTCCAACGGGACGGAGTTCTTACGGGCTTTCTGGATGGCATCAAACAGCGTGGGATTGCCGTCTGGGTCTCCCCCACCGGTGCGCGCAGCAACTTCGATGTTCTTAATGAGTTTGGCGAACAGCTTGCCGCGTTTGGCGTCGATCGCAGCTTTCTTGTGCTTGGTCGTCGCCCACTTGGAATGCCCACTCATCTTGCTGCCTCCACCATGTCCACGAAGGTCGCGTGAACTCGATCATCACCAGTCAGTTCCGGATGGAACGACGTCGCCAGGATGTTTCCGGCCCGAACGGCGACGATTCTAACCGTGCCGTCTGGTCGGGCCACCGATCCGACGACTTCAACTGAATCAGCAATCGCTTCCACCACCGGTGCTCGGATGAAGACGGCAGGGAACGGATCGTCGAATCCAGCAAGTTCGACATCGGCTTCAAAACTGTCCACTTGGCGACCGAAAGCGTTGCGGCGAACCGTGATGGGCAAACCACCGATGAGCGGTTGATCGACACCTTGGTCCACAACGTCATCAGCCAACAGGATCATGCCGGCGCAGGTTCCGTAGACAGGTCGTGAATCTGCCACCCAGTCGCGCAGGGGTTCGAGTAATTCCCAGCGTCGAGCGAGTTTGCCAATTGCAGTGGACTCACCCCCGGGAATGACCAATCCATCGAGCGCGGTCAGTTGTTCAGCCCGCTTGACCGCAATCGCTTCGACGCCGAGTCGTCGCAGGCTAGCGAGATGTTCGGCGACATCACCTTGTAAGGCAAGGACGCCAACTGTTGTCACCAACCGCGTTCCGCCAGGCGGTGTGGAACGGGAATATCGGAAACGTTGATGCCGACCATCGGGTCACCGAGTCCACGAGAAACCTTGGCCAATACGTCGGGATCTTCGAAGTGCGTGGTGGCCTGGACGATCGCATCCGCGCGAGCTGCCGGATCACCGGACTTGAAGATTCCCGAACCGACGAATACCCCATCAGCTCCGAGCTGCATCATCATCGCCGCATCAGCCGGAGTAGCAATACCTCCAGCAGTGAACAACACAACGGGCAGTCGTCCAGCAGACGCGACCTCTTTGACGAGTTCATACGGCGCGGCCAATTCCTTGGCAGCTACGTAAAGCTCGTCTTCGGGCAACGCAGCGAGTTGTGCGATCTCGGCACGGATCTGACGCATGTGTCCGGTGGCGTTGGAAACGTCGCCAGTTCCCGCTTCACCCTTGGAACGGATCATCGCGGCACCCTCATTGATGCGACGCAGCGCTTCACCCAGATTCGTCGCACCACAGACGAACGGGACGGTGAATGGCCACTTGTCGATGTGGTGGGTGTAGTCGGCGGGGGTCAACACTTCAGATTCGTCGATGTAATCCACGCCGAGGCTCTGCAGAATCTGCGCTTCCACGAAGTGACCGATGCGCGCTTTGGCCATGACCGGGATCGTGACGGCATCGATAATTCCGGTGATCATGTCGGGATCTGATGCTCGCGCCACACCACCTTGTGCCCGAATATCAGCCGGGACGCGTTCCAGGGCCATAACAGCGACGGCGCCAGCATCTTCGGCGATCTTTGCTTGCTCGGGAGTGACGACATCCATGATGACGCCGCCCTTGAGTTGTTCGGCCATTCCACGCTTAACGCGGGAAGTGCCGGTGTGTGCAGGCGTAGCTGCACCAGTGCTCTGTTCGGACATACGACTAATCGTAGGCGGCGCAGGGTTGCCAGGGCTAACGGCCGGTCACAGGTGACGTAGACCTTCGGCAATCGAGTCGTCCATTTCGACGGTTTCTGGCATCGCCGCTGTACCTGCTAACCGGAATACGCGAACGACTCCAGTGGAACGAACGGCTCGGCATGAGCGCACCGCATCGTTGTAGAACTGCCGCGACATCGCGGTGCGGTGTACGGCTCCTGCTAACGCTAGGACGAGGTCATTCCCAACGGGATCAGCAGCGATCTCTTCGACTTCATCTCGGCTACCGAGGACGGAATTGATCGCTGCGGTTAGGTCGCTTTCTTGCTGTTCTCTGCCCAGTGGACTCGCGCTGCGGTCACGGACGTTCACTGCTTGATCGATGAGCACCATGGAACTCGCCGGATCCAGCAGCCCAGATTGCGCGAGGTCGATGACGCAGTAGGTGCGTCGAACAAGTTGGGTATCCAGCGATGCCATCGCTGTTTCGACCCGGTGATGCAGTCGGTCCAACCGTCCGGCGGTGATGGATAGGTACAGGATCAGTACCAGTGCCAACGCAACCACGATCATGATCCAGGTCGTCATTGCTCACCTCTCGATCCCATGCGACCGAAGAACTGGCCGGAGTAATCAGCGTTGACGGTGACACCTGGCCGGGCACACGAGTCATAGACCCGTTGGACATCGCGGGCAACTTTGGACCAGTCGAACTCCATCGCACGCTCATGTCCGATGACGGCCAGTTCAGCTCGGCGTGGTTCGTCAGCCAATAGCCGGTTGATCACGGTGGCCAAATCTGCCGAATTGCCATTGTCGAACAGCTCTC
>JBDHZU010000136.1:0-4867 GCA_039812085.1 Candidatus Nanopelagicales bacterium
CATTGCTGGCTGCAATGGCCAGCTTGGACCAACGACAAGGTGTAAGCCGATTGCAGGAGATTTACGCCGAGCCGATTGATGCAGATCTGGTTGCTGAACGGGTCGGACAACTGCGTTCGGCCGGAATCACCGTGGCTGGCGCATTGTCGCCACAAGCCGCTGTTGCTTTGTCCGACGTGGTGGTCAAGTCGGGCGTCGATTTGTTCGTCATTCGCGGCACCACCGTCAGCGCCGAACATGTCTCTACCGATGGTCAGCCGTTGAACCTCAAGGAGTTCATTTACGAACTCGATGTGCCGGTCATCGTCGGTGGTTGTGCGACTCAGCGCGCTGCGCTGCACTTGATGCGAGCGGGTGCTGCCGGTGTGCTGGTCGGCTTTGGTGGCGGTGCTGCCCACACTTCGCACAAGGTGTTGGGTGTGCGCGTACCGATGGCTTCCGCGGTCGCGGAAGTTGCCGCAGCTCGTCGGGACTACTTAGACGAGTCAGGTGGTCGCTACGTACACGTCATTGCTGACGGTTCGATGGGGGATAGCGGAACCATCGTCAAGGCCATCGCCTGTGGTGCAGATGCCGTCATGGTGGGGTCGCCTCTGGCCCGTGCGACGGATGCTCCCGGCGGTGGACGCCACTGGGGAATGGAAGCTGCCCACCCGGAATTACCTCGCGGAGAACTGGTGGCCTTCGAGACGCATGGATCGCTGGCCAACGTCATGGCAGGCCCGTCCAAGGTCAGCGACGGCACCATGAACCTCACCGGAGCGCTCCGTCGATCGATGGCAACCTGCGGCTACACCGAGCTAAAAGAGTTCCAACGGGTTGAGGTTGTGCTCAGTAGCTGAAAGATTGCTTGTATGACTGCACCTGTTCAGTCGCCGACGAGTTACGCGACCAAGGACGTATATCCCGGAGTTGCGCAGACCCCGCTCACCCGTCAGCGAATCGACGACTTGATTGCTCGGGTGTGCGTCGGGCCTCACCCGGAAACCGTTGACGTCGATGCGCCATTTACCGGCGAGATCATCGCTCGGCTTCCTTTGTCCGACGAAGCGGCAGTAGATACCGCATTCGCGATTGCCAAACGCAGCCAACGTGAGTGGGAAAGAACCGACCCCGCTCAGCGGGCGCGCATCATGCGCCGCTTTGGTCAGCTTGTGCTGGAACGTCGAGATCAGGGTCTGGACCTGATCCAGTGGGAAACCGGGAAGGCTCGCAAAGATGCGTTAGAAGAGCTACTCGATGTCACGCTGACTGCTGACCATTACGCCAAGGTCGCCCCCAAGTTGCTGCGAGACAAGCGTCGCAAACCAGCCTTCCCTGCGATCTCCCGTACTCGAGAGATTCGTCGCCCCAAGGGCATCGTCGGTGTGATCTCGCCGTGGAACTACCCATTGACGCTGGCGGTCACCGATGCGATCGCTGCGCTCATGGCGGGTAATGCCATCGTGATCAAGCCGGACTGGCAGACCACTCTGACCGCGTTGTGGGCCATTGACCTGCTGTATGAAGCAGGTTTGCCGGATGGACTGTTCATGGTGGTGGCCGGAGACGGCCCCGGTGTGGGAGCGATGGTCGTAGACCGCGCCAACTACGTGATGTTCACCGGATCAACCGGAGTGGGTCGTCAGATCGCTGCTCGTTGTGGTGAACGACTCGTCGGTTGTTCGATGGAACTTGGCGGCAAGAACGCAATGGTCGTGTGCGCTGACGCGGACGTGAGCAAGGCAGCAGAAGTTGCCGCTCGTGGGTCGTTCTCCAACTCCGGGCAGCTATGCATCTCTATGGAACGGATCTACGTTCACAACAGCATTCGGGAACAGTTCACGACTGCTTTCATTGATCAGGTCGCCAATCTCACCCAGCAGGCAGGAGTGGGGTGGGGTGCCCAGATTGGTTCCCTGATCAATCAACAACAGCTCGATCGTGTGCTTGCTCATGTAGAAGATGCAAAGAGCAAAGGCGCGCATGTACTGGCAGGCGGGCAGGCTCGTCCTGACCTTGGCCCATACTTCTTCGAACCAACTGTGCTCACCAACGTCTCTGATGACATGGCGTGCTTCGATGAGGAGACGTTTGGCCCGCTGGTCAGTCTGTACGGGTTCGATTCCGAGGACGATGCCATTCGGTTGGTTAACTCCACTAGTTATGGACTGAACAGCAGCGTCATCACGCGAGACGTGAAGCGCGGCCGCAGCATTGGCGCACGGCTCAACAGTGGGACCGTCAACGTGAATGAGGCATATGCGTCGGCCTGGGCGTCGCTGCACGCACCGATGGGTGGGTTTGGCGATTCCGGGCTTGGTCGTCGTCACGGGGTGGAAGGTCTGTTGAAGTACACCGAAGCGCAGACCATCGCCAGTCAACACCTCGTGGGCGTTGCGCCTGCGTTCGGGATGAGTGACAAGAAGTTCGCTGACGTCATGGTCAATGCCGTCAAAGCATTCGGCGCGATCCGCCGGTAACCGGAGGTTGAGTTGAGATGGCAACCGACTTCGACGTCATCGTCGTAGGGAGTGGGTTCGGTGGTGCCGTCACGGCGCTTAGGCTGACCGAAAAGGGCTACCGGGTTGGCGTACTGGAAGCTGGTCGCCGCTTCGAGGACAAGGACTTCGCCAAAACGTCGTGGCGTTTGCGCAAGTTTCTATACGCACCCAAGTTGGGTTTACAGGGCATCCAACGTTTGCACTTCCTGACCAACGTCATCGTGCTTGCCGGGGCTGGGGTTGGGGGCGGTTCATTGGTGTATGCCAACACTCTGTACGTCCCACCCAAGAAGTTCTTCCAAGACAAGCAGTGGGGTCACATCACGGATTGGCAGTCCGAGCTTGCTCCCTACTATGACCAGGCAAGCCGAATGCTCGGTGTGACTCCTAATCCCACGATGACCCCGGCCGATCACGCCATGCGTGAAGTGGCGGAACAAATGGGGGTGGAAGACACCTTCCAGCTCACGCCGGTGGGGGTCTACTTCGGTCAGGCTGGTCAGACCGCCGACGATCCATATTTCGGCGGGGTCGGCCCGCAACGCACTGGATGTACTGAGTGCGGTGAATGTATGACGGGTTGCCGTCATGGAGCCAAGAACACCTTGGTGAAGAACTACCTCGCCTTGGCGGAACGAGCAGGTGCCGTCATCATGCCGATGTCCACGGTGACGGGTATGCAACCGCAGGGTGATACCTGGCAGGTCGAGGTGACTCGGACAGGGGTGATTCCCGGCGGGAACCGAACGTTGACGGCTGATCACGTCGTGGTGGCGGCAGGGACGTTCAATACCCAGAAGCTGCTTCACCGAATGAAGCTCACCGGCAAGTTACCTCGATTGTCAGATTCCCTGGGTCGGTTGTCGCGGACCAATTCCGAGTCATTATTGGGCGCAATTGGGCCGAAGGATTCCGATGCGGACTACACCCAGGGTGTGGCGATCACGTCCAGCTTCTATCCCGACCCAGAGACACATATCGAACCCGTTCGCTATGGCAAGGGGTCGAATGTGATGGGCCTGCTGGCCACCATCATGACTGATGAACAACCTGGCCAGCCGCGTTGGAAGACGTGGGCCAAAGCGGTTCGGGCCAACCCCAAAGATGCCCTGTCCTTCGTGAATGTGAAGGGCTGGTCACAGCGATCAGTTATCGCGCTGGTGATGCAGCCTGCCGATAATTCGGTCACGGTTTCTGCTGCCAAGCGGATGCTGGGTGGGATTCGACTCAAGAGTCGGCAAGGAGAAGGCAGCCCGAGTCCGAGTTGGATTCCGGTAGCCAACGAGGCCGTCCGACGGCTGGCCAATGTCGTCGGTGGTAAGCCAGGGGGCAACCTCGGTGAGCTGATTAATCGCCAAATGACCGCTCACTTTGTGGGCGGGTGCGTCATTGGGGATTCGGACAAGACGGGTGTGGTTGATCCGTATCACCGGGTCTACGGGTACTCCGGTCTGCACATCGTGGACGGCTCCACGATCACCGCGAACCTCGGAGTGAATCCATCGTTGACGATCACTGCCCAAGCCGAACGCGCGATGGCGTTATGGCCAAACAAGGGGGAGCAGGACACTCGCCCTGAGATCGGGGAGCCCTATCAGGTGGTGGCTGCCGTGCAGCCCAAGCGTCCGATCGTTCCCGATGCCGCACCGGCTGCTTTGCGGTTGCCCATCGTTGACGTGCGTCACGCATCTGCCTGATTCAGGGGTGCCTCGTGCAGGTGATCTTCGCTAGGTTCATCGTGTGACGATTCCACCTCCGCCACCACCGCCTGCGGATGATTCCCACGAACCTCCTACTGGTGAGGGGCAGCCCGCTATTCCGCAGCCGCCTGTCCCCTCCCAGCCACCGGTCCCACCGCCCTACTCACCGATTAGTGGGCCGGGAGCCACACCTCCTCCGCCTCCTCCGCCACCAGCGGGTTACATCCAGGGGGTCAATGCTGCTGGGCAGCGAACAAATCAGCTCGCGATCTGGGCATTAGTGGTTTCGCTGGTCTCAATTCCATTGGGATGCATCTGCGTAGGAGCTGTCACTGCAATAGCCGGAATCGTGATGGGTTTCATTGCGCGTAGTCAGATCAAACGTTCGGGTGAGGGTGGCTCTGGGCTTGCGCTCGGAGCAATCATCGTCGGCTTTGTCGCGGTCGCGGTCGGACTGCTGCTCGTGATCGTTGCCGTGACCTCGCCCGAGTTCACGAACACCAACACCGGTAACAACTCAGACCTCAACAACTCCTCCCCGTTCTCCGAACCCACGATAGAAAACTGAGGGAATCACCATGTCAGTTCCTCCACCCCCACCGCCACCAGCCGACGGTGGTAACAGTCAAGTCCCCGTTCCCCCACCTAGCGGTGGAAACGCCGGTGGTCCGCCACCGCCTCCGC
>JBDHZU010000137.1:0-4861 GCA_039812085.1 Candidatus Nanopelagicales bacterium
CCACTGTTCGATCAGGCGGTCGGCCGCTGCACGCGTGTGCGCCACTGTCGTCGCAATCGCCTCAGCATGGAAAGCCGGTTGCACCGTCGTCCGACGTTCTCGCCAGGGCGGATCATCAGCAGTTAATAGCCCCAGGCCAGTCACGATGGACAACGCATCGTATTGGACCGTTCGCTTACTCGTGGATCGAGAATGATCGACCAGAATCTCTCGGACGGCATCGGGATGACTGAATAAGTAGGTGGCCGGGCGCGGGATCGGAAACTGCACCACATCGCCATAGCGTTGCCACGTACGCAACAAGAAATCGGCGGGATCTCGTCGGATGCTGCGGATTGAACTCAGCATCGCTCGCCCAGCCGGACCAGGGGCGTTGACTGGTTCTCGCCAACCAGATCGGGAGGTGGATGCCACCCCCACACTCTGCCGCATTTGTGCACCAAGCCAGGCAGCGTGCACATGGTGATGTGAATCGCCACAATGGGTCAATGCGTTCGTTCCTGCTCCGGCTTTGGGGAACGATTACGCCTTTTGATCCCAGCGCAATTCGGGTCGCATCGTCTTTGCGTCGTGCCGCAGTCGTGCTGATCTGCTTCTTCGCCGCCTACCATCTGCTCGATACTCGGGCAGCAATTAGCGCAGCCTCGTCGGCACTCATCGTGGGCATGCTGGACAAGGGGTCATCGCCGCGTCGTACCTGGCACACAATGGCCTCCGGAGCAGTCAGTTTGGCGATCGTCACCATCCTGTCGGGAATGGTCTCCAGCTCCCCCTGGCTCGTGTTGACATTGATGTGTCTGCTCGCACTGGGTGGTGGGATCTCCTACGGGGTGGATTCACGGGCACCTCAAATCTTCACGTTCAGCGCGTTGATGTGCGCCACGAACCTGGTCAATCCCGTTTCACCACGCGAGTCCCTCATCTCGGCAGCAGCAGTCCTCATCGCCGGTGGATTGCAGACCTTCCTCGCGTGGGCCTCTGCCCCGTTAGTTGCCGATAAACCGGAGCGGGAAGCCGCCGTCCAAGCATTACGAGCTATCGCCGATTACGCAGAAGCCATGTCCCACGGCGAAACCAACGATCAGGAGTACGCAATTGCGGCGTCCGCAGCGTTCGCCAACGTGAACGGTTTGCTCGCTCGATCCGACTTGTCCGCCGGTACAAGAGGACGCTTTGCTGCCGTTCTCACGGATGCGGATTTGGTACGGATGGAGGCTCGCGGATTCGCCTCGCGCCTTCGGCAAGATCGACCGGTTAATCCCACCGCTATTTCACTGACCAAAGAGGCATTCGGCCAGTCAGCGACTGTGCTGCGTTCTTGTGCCGTCCATATTTCTCACCCATCGGACGCCGGTGAAGTGGTGTTGATGAACCAAGTCATCGACCTACGCAACGAATTGGGCAGAGACAGCGGGCTGCAGCACTCCACTAGTCGCACGGCAGAAGCCCTGCAGGAAGGGCTGCTCGACCTACCAACACACACCCAGAACTTGCTATCGGTCGATCGTTCAACCCGAAAGCATCGTCCGAACAAGCAGCCACTACGTGATCGCATTCGCGCGTCGATTCATCCGGGGTCACGGCCCTTTCAGTACGGCGTGCGGATGGCGACTGGCGCGTTCCTTGGATTCCTCATCGGTCACCTGCTGCATCTATCTCATCCATCGTGGGCTGCGGTCACCGCGATGATGATTCTGCGACCCGATACCGGCCCCACTCCGGCACGAACGGTTCAGCAGGCGTTTGGCGTGGTGATCGGCGCCATCATCATGGTTCCCATCGCAGCTATTGCTGGACAGTCGTTGTGGCTGTACGGGATTGCAATGGCAGTAGTCGTGCTCGCCACCTACTTGCTTATCCAGGTGAACTACCCCAGCCAAGTCGCGATGTTGACCACGACGATGGTGTTGCTCATGTCCATTTCCGGACAAGATCCTGCCCACCTAGCCTTCCAACGAATGACCGATGTCTTGACTGGCTGTGCAGTCGGTCTGGTTATCGCGTTGGTGTTCCCGATGTGGCACCGGTCCTTTTTGGCATTGGATGCTGCGGCCTACGCCCGTGCTGGTTCTCGTTGGATTCAGGAACTTGCAGTGATTGTTGCCGAGACTGCAGAGACGGGAATGCCTGCCGAGGTGAACGGACCAGGATTGAAGAAAGCCAGGGAACTCGGTCTGCAGGCACGGGGCGCCCAACTTGAGGTCAGCTCCACACTGCAAACTGCTCTACTCGAACCACCGAGCCGTCGCGTCAATGCCGCCGAGATCGGTTCCATCGTCGCCGCGATAGGCCGTTGTCACGAATCAATTTTGACGATCGAACTGCTCCTGAGGCACGGACATCTGGCAGATCAATGGGTGTCCGAGATGTGCGAGGCAACCTCAATTGAATTAGCCAACGTGGGAGACCAACTCGATGAGTTGGGTCGTAATCGCCGACTCTGGGAAATCCGACCGACCGTGCGTGACGACGACTCAAATGACACAGACCGACCGAATGTCACCGTCTCACCAGACATCACCACGTCACTGCCACCCCTACAGGGCGAAGACTCCATGACCGTCACCGCGTTGGTGTCTCTTCGAGCAGCCCGGGCGGCAATTCATGTGGTCGAACGAGTCACTCACCACTCAGCTCGGCCGGTAGCCAGCTAACTGCGTGGCCGACGCCACCAAGACACCTTCGCTGTCCCAGACATCGCAGATCTCGTCCACTGTGCGATCCGTTGCCACGCGCACCTTCTGGCGAATCGTCAATGGACCAGGAGCCGGAATTGCACGGACATAAGACGACAGTTGAAATGTGGGAACCCAGCCCAGGTGACCGAACTCGAACACTGCGGGTGGGAACGCATCGACAGCAAACAGCAACGCCAAAGGGTCAACCGGACGACCATCACGGAAACTCAAGTAGCCACGAAGTTCCCCGGACATGCTGGGCTTGCCCACCGCAAATCCCATGCACGACGGATCGAGACGTTGTTCCACGGGTCGGTTGATCCCAACAACAATGTCCATACCGGGTGGTTCGACCGGAACTTCGACACATTGATCGATCGGCGGCAACACGATGGGGTCAACATCGGAGAAATCAATGTGCTGCGTTCCAGTGGGCAATGTCGCCAAGTGGACGATTGCCTCAACGCATCGATTGTCGCCCTGGAAAAGCGAGACCCGGTACTGACTGGCCTGACGCCCGTGCCGCAAGAGTTCGGCTTCGATACGTGCTTGCGCAATCTCCGGGGCCTGCAAGAAATGCGCACTCACTGCAGTGGGTTGCAGGTGGTCACCCCGATCGTCGTGGGCACAATGCTGCGCTGCTCGCGCCATTGCAGCAGTGAGGTAACCACCGTTGGGTTTGTCACCAATCGCCCAGTCGGGACCGATCTGTAACCCGAATCGGCCCGGACGAACAGATTCCTGCAGGGTGATGGCCTCGTCGAATCCGGTCATGGCATCCATCATGCTTGGTTAGTGGCTAACTTCCAGCGCACTGTTGAGGACTTCACATGTGAGAACTGCGGCGCCAATGTCACGGGCAATGGCTACACCAACCATTGCCCGCAGTGCCTGTGGTCTAAGCACGTCGATATTCAGCCGGGAGATCGCGCCGCAGAATGCCGGGGATTGATGGAACCGATTGCTGCTGGGACGGCTAGCGATGAGCTATTTGTGGTTCAACGATGCGTGCAATGCGGCCATATCCGTCGCAACCGCAGCACACCTAGCGACAATCGGGATGCGTTGCTCGCGCTATTCGGTCGTCCTATCCCGGACTAACTCTTCGTCGGATCTCCACCGCTGGGCGAGTCACCGCCGCTGGGCGTCGATGGGGTATCACTCGGCGGATCTGGTTCTGAGTAGGTCGGCGGCGGGGTTGGTTCCGGATCGCGCGTCTTGGGCGGAGCCGGTGGAACATATGTGGGCTTAGGCGCAGGTTTGTCGGTCTGCTGAGTAACTGGCTTCTCGCTGTGCGTCGGCTTCTGTTTTTCCGGCTTGGTCGTTGACTGACTGGGCTTGGGCTGTGGCGCGGTAGCGACGTACTGCTGTTGCTGTTCGGCGGAGAAAGTCGGAGCAGCGTAGGTATGAGCAGGTGCCTTTTTCTTCGTCTCGCTGGGCACCACCGTCCAGTCATCCACGGACTGAGTGGGCTGAGCAAATGCGGGCGACTGCTTCACTGACGGGATTCGAGCGCGGGAATCTGCCTTATTTGCTGCGGTGAACATCCCAGCGATAAGAGCCGCACCGACCATCAGAATTGCAATGATCTTCACGCCATCGTTGCTCTTCTTTGGTGGCGTCACCGGTTCCGGGGCAGTCGTTGTCGCTGGCCCGACAGGCGGCGGCTGCGAACCATTGCTCCCGGCAGACTGCGGGTCAACGATCGACACATCTACCTCGGGAACTGCCGCTGCAGTAGCCGCAGCAACGGGAACTCCGATGACTTGCGTGTCATTGAACGACGGTGGCGGCATCGCCGGATCAGCAGGTTCTGCGTGTGCAGCAGGTGCTGTGTAGGCGGCGATGATCTGGGTGTCGTTCATGTCCGGCGCGTTGGTGTCCGGAACTGCTGGAGCGGAAGATCCACCCCCGGCAAGGTCGGAGGGAGTGTCGGCGAATAACGGCAGACCAACCGGCTCAGCCGTCTCTGCTGGAGCCCACTGGGTGGACGAAGATGGTGTGGGAACGACGGGAGGAGTTGGGACAGGTGCAGGTGTTGCTTCCGGCGCGAACGCCGCCGCCGATGCTGCAGTGACTGCTGCCGCTGTCGTTGCCGCCGCTGCAGTCGTACTCGCTGCCGTTACAGGAGCTGCAGGATTCGCTGCGGCAGCCGTCGGAGCTGTCATTGCGGCAGCCGCAGT
>JBDHZU010000138.1:0-4843 GCA_039812085.1 Candidatus Nanopelagicales bacterium
ACCAACCGACAGCCAGTAGGCAACGCGTTCGCCATTCACCTTGATCAGGGACGGCTCTTCCTTTGGGTGGTACAGACCGACCTCTTCAATGGCACGACCATCGCGCTTGGTGCGCGCGTCGGCAACGATGATGCGGTACTGAGGGTTGCGGATCTTTCCGAGCCGCTTGAGCTTGATCTTGACAGCCACGAGTGTTGAATCTCCGTTAGTTGGTTTGCCGCATCATCGAATCTGCGTGGGGTGCGTTCGAATCAGCAACGTGAATGTTCGACACGAATCAGGTAGAGGGCCCATCGGGTCGAAACGTTCTACCTGTCTATTGTGCCAGACCCGGTCAATCCCGCTTCAGCACGCGGGTGCCGAACGTTACTCACCCAGCAATCGCCGCATCTCTTCCGGCAATTCCGTCATCTGAGGGTCGGCCGCTTGATTCGCATTGTTTCCAGTGAAAAGACCAGCACCACCGGGTGCTTTTGGAGCTGATGCAGCAGCGGATTCTTGCTGTGCTCGCTTTGCCGGGTTACCGCTGCGGCCTTTCTTCGCCTTGCGCTGTTGTTGGCCTTTGTTCTTCTTACGACCGGGGCCACCCATTCCCGGCATGGGTGGCATTCCTGGCATTCCGCCACCTTTGCGCATCGACTTCATCGCCTTCTGCGCTTCGGTGAACCGAGTCAGCAGGTTATTAACCTCTGAGACTTCCACGCCGGAACCCTTAGCGATACGAGCGCGACGAGACCCATCGATGAGCTTCGAGTTGGCGCGTTCCTCGGGAGTCATGGACTGGATGATTGCGGCGATCCGTCGGATATCTCGCTCGTCTACCTGCTCAAGCTGCTTCTTGACATCGCCCATTCCCGGCAGCATTCCGACGAGCTTGCCGAGCGAACCCATCTTCTGAATGGCCTGCATCTGCTGCAAGAAGTCATCCAGGGTGAAGTCGTCACCGGCCTCAAACTTGGCCGCCATCTTCTCGGCCTGTTGAGCATCAAACGCCTTCTCGGCCTGCTCGATGAGACTGAGCATGTCGCCCATATCGAGGATGCGTGAGGCCATGCGATCCGGGTGGAACTGCTCGAACTCGTCCAGCTTCTCCCCGGTGGAGGCGAACATCACTGGACGGCCAGTGACCTCACGAACGGACAACGCGGCACCACCGCGCGCATCACCGTCCAGCTTTGTCAGCACCACGCCGTCAAAGCCGACGCCTTGTTCGAACGCAACTGCGGTATTCACGGCGTCTTGGCCGATCATCGCGTCCACGACGAACAACGTCTCGTTGGGTTCAACCGCATCGCGGATCCGGCGAGCCTGATCCATGAGTTCTTCGTCGATCGCCAATCGTCCGGCAGTGTCAACGACGACTACGTCGTAGCCGTTGTCCCGTGCATGGACCAACGACGACTGCGCGACTTCGACGGGATCTCCGACGCCATTGCCTGGCTCAGGAGCAAAGATGCCAACTCCGGCACGTTCGGCAACCACAGTGAGCTGATCAACCGCATTGGGGCGTTGCAGATCCGCCGCGACGAGCAGGGTGCGATGTCGATCGTTGTCCAGCCAACGGGCCAACTTTCCGGCCAAGGTTGTTTTACCTGCACCCTGCAAACCCACCAGCATGATCACTGTCGGGGGATGTTTGGCGAACGTGATCGGTCGAGTCTGTCCACCCAGGATTTCGATGAGTTCGTCATTGACGATCTTGACGACCTGCTGCGCTGGATTCAGCGCACCGGATACCTCTTCCGATAACGCCCGTTCTTTGACCCGTGCGCAGAATCCGCGCACCACTGGCAGGGCGACGTCGGCCTCAAGCAGAGCGGTACGAATCTCGCGAACTGCCGCATCGACATCAGCCTCTGACAGCCGACCCTTGCCACGCAGTTGCTTGAATGTCGCACCGAGGCGATCAGATAGGGCGTTGAACACCCGCCCGAGCGTACCCGCCCCACCCGAAATCCCTGAGTGCCACTACGGGTTGGTCAAAGCCTCTAGTGCAGCAGTGACCGCTTGGGCGGCATGTTCATGCTGCGCAGTGACTCGGTCACCACCACGCAGGTAGAAGACATCGACAACTTCCGACCCCAGAGTGGACACCATCGCGGAATCGATCTGAACTCCAGCAGCGGCGACGGAGGTGGCCACCGCATGTAGCAAACCGGGCGCATCCTGGGCTCGAATCTCCATGACGACAGCGTCCGTGGCTTCGGCATCCAACAGTTCCACGGTCGGTGCCGCAGGGACACGTTGTTGCCGAGGCCGTTGTGCTTGTCGACGCTTGTCGAGTGCCGCAGATAGATCGAGCGTGCCGTCTAGCGCACGACGAATGTCTTCTCGTAATCGTTGGGTTCCGGGTGGCTCTCCGAACTCAGGGATGACCGTCCAAGAGGTCACAGCTCTCCTACCGACAGTTGCGGTATGCGCATTCTTGACAGCCAATCGATGAACCGCGAACACGCCAGCCAACAGTCCCAGCAAACCTGTTCGGTCGTCCGTTGCGACGGTGACGGTCCAGGCGCCTTCGGTAGGCGCCATAGCAACCTGGACCCCATCCAGGTCGGCAAGCGCCAACTGTTCGGGTGTCAATGCTGGTTCGGCCCGCACCGGTTCACCCGCCAGCACTGCCCGGGCCAGACCAACCAAACGGTTAATCAGACTGGCCTTCCACTCGCTCCACGCAGCGGGGCCGGTGGCAGCAGCATCCGCAATCGTTAACTGGTGAAGCAGATCAAGTTCCAGTTGGCTGCCCACTGCTTTGGCCACCAGTTCGGCGGTCATGGGGTCATCCAGATCCCGTCGAGTCGCTGTCTCTGGGAGTAACAGATGGTTGGCGACTAAGGACACCAAGATGGCGGAGTCGGCCTCGTCGAATCCCATGTGCGGGGCCAATTCCCGCATGATCTCGACTCCCACCTGTGTGTGGTCACCCGGTTGGGCCTTGCCGATGTCGTGCAGCATGGCCGCGACGAGTAACAGATCCGGTCGGCTCACCTTTCTCGTCAGTCCAGCCGCAGCCGCTGCCGCTTCCAGTAGGTGTCGATCCACGGTGTAGGTATGGACGGGATTGCGCTGCGGAGCGCTTCTCACGACTGCCCACTGGGGAATTAAGCGACTGATGAGGTCGGCGTGTTCCAGCGCTTCCCATACCGGCAAGGCACTTCGTCCAGCGCCCAGCAGGGACACCAACGCATTGCGCGCAGAACTCGGCCACGGCACCGGCATCGGTGCACTCTGTGTGGCGAGTCTTTCCACTGCGTGTGGGCTCAGCGGGATGCCTTCTTGCGCGGCGGCAGCAGCGGCACGAAGGAGGAGAACTGGGTCGCGATCTGGACGAGCATCAAGTGCCAGCACCGCCTCGTCCTCTTGCACAACGACTCCATCAGCCAATGGAGTGCGCCCAGCGGTGGATCGACGCGTACCCCGCAGGCGACGCACTAGCCCGTGCGACTGCCCACTGGTTGCCCGATCCACTCGATGCCAGGCCACATCGCAGGCATAGGCAATGGCGCGACCAGCAGCATTAATGCTGCGCAGAAGCTCATCGGCATCCTGCATTCCCAAGCGTTGCGCGACTGGCCCTTGCTCTTGCAGGAGTAATCGATCACTCGCCCGACCCGTGACCGCATGCAGTGCATCCCGCGCATCGAGCAATAGCTGGGCGGAGTTCTCTAATGATCGGTGTTCGGTGGTGATCACCCAACTCGCTTCGATCGCACGCAGGATCGTCAGATCACGCAGGCCGCCGTAGGACTCCTTGAGGTCAGGCTCCAACAGGTAAGACAATTCTCCCGCTCGCACGGTTCGATCTCGAACATCCTGATGTAGTTCGTCCAACCGACGACTCGCCATCGCTCGCCAGTCGGCCAGTACCGCGCTTCGCAGTCCGGCCGTCAACTCAGGATCACCAGCCACCGTGCGCGCATCCAGCAGACCTAATACAACCTTGAGGTCTTGTCCGGCCAATTGCCGAGCCTGGGCGGGCGTACGAACGCTGTGGTCAAGCTTCATCCCGCTATCCCAAATGGGATACCAAATCGACTCGGATAATTCTCCGGCGTCACTACCAACCGGTGTGAGGAAGAGCAGATCCAGATCGCTTCCAGGGGCAAGTTCTCGTCGCCCGTAGCCACCCACTGCGACCAGGGCACATCCGTGCGCATCCGAACCAGATGCAACGAATAGTTCGGTCAACCAGTCATCCGTCAAACCAACGAGCGCTCGACGCGCTGCCGGTCCAATCGGTCCGGGGCGGGCAAGGAGTTCAGCACGCGCTGCTGCGTAGTCCATGCATCCTCCCCGTTACTCGTTGACCTAGACGGCTTCGTCGCCGCGTTCACCAGTACGCACTCGGATGACGTCTTCTACGCCAGCGACCCATACCTTGCCGTCACCGATTTGGCCCGTATTGGCCGCTTGGACAATCGCGTCGGCAACCTCATCGGCGCGTTCATCACTGATCAAAACCTCGACCCGAACCTTGGGCACCAGATCAACGGTGTACTCAGCACCTCGATAGACCTCAGTGTGGCCCTTCTGGCGACCATGTCCTGCTGCTTCCGAGATGGTCAGACCGTGAACATCCAATGCCGTGAGGGCTGTCTTGACGTCCTCCAACTTGAACGGCTTGATCACTGCAGTAATGAGTTTCATGGACGATCCCTCTCCGTACGAAGGTGCGACAGCGGTCCGTCTGCACCAATACCCGCAAATGACCCACCGGTTGATCCAGTGAAGTCATAAGCACTCTCTGCATGCAATGAAACATCCAATCCCGCAAGCTCATCCTCACGACTCACCCGCAGACCAATGGTTCGTTGCACGAGCCAAGCCAACAACGCGGTAACCG
>JBDHZU010000139.1:0-4779 GCA_039812085.1 Candidatus Nanopelagicales bacterium
CCTGAGGCTGTTCCTGCGGCTTGTCGCTGTAGCCATATCCATAGCCGTACCCATATCCGTAGCGGCCCTTCTTGGAACGACGTACCGGAACGGCATTGATGATCGTGCCGAGCAACTCTGCCTTGACGTGATCCAAGGCCGCAAGTGAATCGCGAACCTGCTCAAAGGTGGACTTGCCATGTCGAACGACCAGCAATGTTCCATCTGTTTGCGCAGCCAGGATCGCCGAATCAGAAACAGCCAACAGCGGGCTGGCATCGACCACGACGATGTCATAACGGTCACGCAGTTTGTCCAATAGCGATCCCATATGAGCCGAGCCCAGTAACTCTGACGGATTCGGGGGAATCGCTCCACTAGGAAGAACGTCAATCGTGCCGCGCATCCACGGTTGGATTGCCTCATCCAAAGAGACCCGGCTAGCCAACACATCCGTTAGGCCCACTGAGCCATCAAGCCCGAGGTACTGGGTCACTCGTGGTCGACGAAGGTCTCCTTCGACCAGCAGGGTCTTAGCCCCACCAAGGGCGAACGCGACCGCAAGATTGCAGGCCGTGGTCGACTTGCCATCACCAGGTGCAGCAGAGGTGACCGTGACGACCTTCGGCGGATTGTCGATGTTGAGGAACTGCATGTTGGTACGAACCGTTCGGTAACCCTCAGACTGCACCGAAGCGGTATCGAGAGCGGCAATTCGTTCCCCTGCTTGGCCGTCGAAGATCACTTCACCCAGCACCGGCAGGCCCGTGGACGATTCGAGTTCGTTCGAGCTCTTCACCGATCGGTCCATCGCATCCCGAAGCAGCGCATACGCAATACCGAGACCAAGGCCGAACAACAGTCCCAACAACAGGTTCATTAATGATCGGGGAGATGCCGGAGTAGCGCTGGCAGTGGCCGGGCTGATGAGTGACACCTTGACGGGGGCGCTCTTGCTTCCGGCTGGTGCCTCGATCTTGTTAATGACTCGCGCCAACTGCAGTGAGGTCGCATTAGCAATGCGGGCAGCACGATCCGGGTTGGTATCCGAAGCAGTGAGATCGAGTAGCACAGTGTTGGGCGGGTTGGCGACCGTGATCTGGCGAGCAACTGCCTCGGGAGACGACTTCAGTCCCAATTCTTCAATCACTGGTTGCAGCACATCGGGACTTGATGCGATCTGGGAGTAAGACTTCACTCGTTGGGCAGCGAACTGAGCACTTTGCAGCGCCGAACCATCACTGGCAGATTCTGCGGTCATCGCAACGAAGCTGCGGGCTGTTGATGCATAAATCTTTGTCGCGGTGGCGTTGTAAGCCAGGGCGATACCCAAGCCAACAAGAGTGCACAGTGCGACTGCGATCCACTGCTTACCGGTTGCCCGCAATACCTTGCGTAGCTCCACTGATCCTCCAGGATTTACCGCTTATCACTGGCTTGCGTGCCAGTGACTGGAAGGTAAGTCATCGACTCACCTGCAACGAATATGTTCCACGTGGGGTCCATGCTAGGCGCTGCACTCAACCGGCACGATTCATTCTGGTCAATTCATCCGAGCGTGCGCAGGTACACCCACAACGGTCACATCACCCGGAACATCGTGCTTGACAACAGCACCCGCACCAATCGCAGCGGCACTTCCCACAGCCAGATTTGAGCTTATGAACGCTCCCGTCCCCACCATGACTCGGTGTCCGATCGAGATGTTGTCGCCCAGATGTGCTCCCGGATTGATCGTGACCCCATCGCCGATGAGACAG
The DNA here is from genome assembly GCA_039812085.1 of Candidatus Nanopelagicales bacterium. Classification (GTDB taxonomy): domain Bacteria; phylum Actinomycetota; class Actinomycetes; order S36-B12; family UBA10799; genus JBDHZU01. The sequence goes on from JBDHZU010000139.1 coordinate 1,740, forward strand.
CCGGCACCTACTGTCACATGCAGATTAAGCACGCAGAATTTGCCCACGCTTACGTCTGGCATTGTCCCGACGAATGCACACACCACACTTCCGGTGTTTATCTCTGTTCCCGTACTAATCGCAGCCTGCGGATGGATCAGCGTTGCCGGTTCATGACCAAGAGCCGAACAACGATCTGCCAGAAGTAGCCGGTCACTGCCATCCCCTACGCCAACGGCGAAGCTCAGGGAATCTCGATCCAGGTAGTCATCGACAGCACCCAGCCAGGACATACCAATCGCTTCAAACGGTCGAGGGTCAGCGGGCGGTTCGTCCGCGACAAACCCCAGTGGTTCCCACGGTGGATCGTCTGGTTGCGCCTGGTTGATGGCATGAACAACATCGAGTACTTCGCGGGCAAAACCACCCGCACCCACGATCACCAACTGCTGCGTCAACGTGCGGCCTTAGTGACGAACGTGGCGGTCACGCTGGACGGTGATCGACAGATCGGTCTGAGTAGCGCCCGCCCAGAGGACGAGTTGGTTGCGTGTCACCTGAGGACTAGTACTCGTCGCGGTCAGGCCAACTGCATCTAAAGACAATGGCGGAGCAGTCACTGCTTTGACCATGGAGTGAGAAGTCGCAACTGCCGTCTCGTCAGCAGAGAAAAGGTCCTCGTGCAGCTTCTCGCCTGCTCGCATCCCGGTGTAGGAAATTTCGACGGACTTGCCAGAGCGCGCCACCATCTGTCGCGCAACATCGGCGATGCGCACTGGTTCACCCATTTCCAACACCATGACCTCGGAACCTTCGCCGAGCACGGATGCTTGCAGCACCAGTTGCACAGCCTCAGGAATAGTCATGAAGTAACGGCTGACCTCTGGATGAGTCACCGTCACCGGGCCACCCTTTTCAATCTGGGCAGCAAACGCAGTCAGGACAGATCCGCGACTACCCAGCACGTTGCCGAAGCGAACCGATACATAGGGGCGTTTGGTCTGCTGCGCGAACTGACTGGTCAACCGTTCGGTGACTCGTTTCGAGTAGCCCAGCACACTGGTTGGGTCCGCTGCTTTATCTGTCGAGATGTTGACGAAGGTTTGTACGCCGCTGGCCTTGGCTGCCCGCAATACATTGAGTGTTCCGACAACGTTGGTCTTCAACGCTTCGGCCGGGTTCTGTTCCAGCAACGGAAGGTGTTTCAGCGCAGCTGCATGAAAGACGACATCGGGTCGGAACCAGTCAAAGACTTCGAGCATTCGCTGCTCATCTCGGATGTCAGCCAGGATCATGTTCTCGTCCATGAGCAGCCCGGCACCGCGAATCGACAGCTCCACTGCATGCAAGGCAGATTCGTCTCGGTCCAGCATTCCGAGGGCCGCTGGACCAAGGCGATCAACCTGACGAGCAAGTTCCGAACCGATCGACCCACCTGCGCCGGTGATGAGCACCCGGCGGCCATGGAGTAATTCAGCGATGGCGTCCAGGTTTGTCTCAACCGGAACTCGACCGAGCAAGTCGGAATGGTCAATCCCACGAACGTCGGTCACTCCCACAGAGCCAGATGGCAATTCGTGCACGCTCGGGATCACCAACAGATCAATACCGGCTGCCGTAGTGAGTTCGGTGAGATCGCGTAACAGTTGCGAGTTGGCGCGAGCGATGCCAACGACGAGTGCTTCCGCGTGGGTCCAGCCAGCGATCTTCGCAATGTCATCACGGGTTCCTCGCACGCGCACACCATCAATCACCAATCGTTGGCGATCAGGATCGTCATCGAGCATGGCAACTGGCCAGTACTTGGCAAATGGGTCCGCCTTCATCGAAGTGATGAGTTGTTCGGCGGCGCTTCCGGCGCCGAAGATCACAACCGGGGCGGCAGCGTGGTTAGGACGAATGTTGCGTTGTCGGATCGCGCGTACCACGAATCGAGAACCGAGCATGATGCACAGCGCGACGGGGAACGCGAGCACAACAGATGCTCGAGGAACCACGACACCGCCGAGCAGGGCCACAGCTGTACCCAATGACATCGCAACCAACGCCGACGAGACGACCACTCCGGCCACCTCATCGAAGCTGGCAAATCGGTACCGGCCGCGGTAGAGCGACAACGCATACCCGACCAGGCACTGCAGCATGAATGCCAAACCTGCGATGGCAAAGAAGCCGGTCCAATTCACTGATGAAAGGTCGAATTGGAACCGACCAACGATTGCCGCGAACAGCCCGATCACCCAGGCGAAGCCGTCAACAGCTCCCTGGGTGATGCGCTTGCCGGACAACCGCAACTTGGAGTCCTCGGGCGGTGTCACGGGTCCGATTATGTGTCAGGTTCGCCGCTGCGCAACACCGACTGAGAAAAAGAACCTGATCTCGTTAACCACTCTTATTACTTAAGTAGTCGACTCATTCGGCGATCAGCAAGCACTTTCCCGTTTGTCTGGCAGGTTGCGCAGTACTGAAACGACGAGTCCGCATAAGACACTTCTCGCACCACATCGCCGCAGACTGGACACGGCTGACCGGCTCGACCATGCACCGCTAAGTTGGCTTTTTTCTCTGCCTTCAGAGTCTCGGGCGCGCTACCAACGGCACGGCCAATAGCGCCATACAACACTGATCGAATCGCGGTGAATAGTCGTTCACGTTCCTCATCGGTTAATGACGAACTCGCTGCGAACGGCGACAGCTTTGCGCTGTGCAGAATCTCGTCGGAGTATGCATTTCCAATGCCGGCAATCGTGCCTTGATGGCGGATGACCGTCTTCAATCGTTTGCCGCCCGCAGCATCGAGGATGGCGGACAACTCCTCAAGGGTGAACGCCGCATCTAACGGTTCTGGGCCGAGCCGAGCAATACCGGGAACATCCAAAGGATCAGTCACGACGTAGATAGCTAACCGTTTCTTGGTTCCCACCTCAGTGATGTCGATGGCACCAGCGTCAGCACCTGAACTGTCGGCGAAGGTCAGTCGCAATGCCAACGGTCCACGGCCGGGCCGGGGTGGCGCAGTGGGCGTGCTGTCTAACCAGCGAATCCATCCCGCCCGTGAGAT
>JBDHZU010000140.1:0-4762 GCA_039812085.1 Candidatus Nanopelagicales bacterium
CTCATTCCTTAGCGCCCTGCCGAACAGGATGCGCTTGGTCCCACCGGACAACGAAGCCACGGAGCTATCTTGCCCCCTTCCCCACATCGGATTCTCGACCTGCTCTCAAGTAAGGCAAGTAAGCACAAACAAACATTTCGCGCGAACATGCCGTCACCAGCCACACGAGAACTAGCAGCCACGTACCGCCCAGTAGAACAAGAGCGGGGAATCTAAAGGGGCGGTAGACCACCAGCGCGGACGAGAAATAGCGAGCCGCGCACCGCTCGGTACGACAAGACACGCTTTTCGTCGCAGTCCTGTCGAACGGTGGGTGTGCGAACGGTTTCGAGAACTCCGCGCAAGACAAGCAAGAGGCGGTAGACCACCAGCGCCGACGAGAAATAGCAAGCCGGTGATCCAGGTGTAGGTCAAGCTCCAAAGGAGCGCAGTGCCTGCACCTCGATCACCGTTGCGCAGCGGTTTCGAGAATTCGGCGCAAACAGGGGTGTAGCGTCCTTGGCTGTGCATGTCGTGGTGATGGGCTGCGGTCGAGTTGGGTCTCGACTGGCTCAACAGTTGGAAGCGCAAGGCGCGTCGGTTGCTGTGATCGACCAGGACGCTGAATCGTTCCGGCGACTTCCGCAGGGCTTCTCTGGGCAATTGATTACTGCGATTGGTTTCGATCAGGATGCACTCGTCGAGGCGGGGATCGAACGAGCCGGTGGTTTTGCTGCAGTGAGCAGCGGCGACAACTCGAACATCATTGCTGCACGGGTAGCCCGCGAGACTTTCGGCGTCGAGAACGTGGTTGCCCGTATCTATGACCCACGTCGTGCTGAAATCTACGAACGCCTTGGCATCCCCACGGTGGCCACGGTCGCGTGGACGGCAGGTCAAATCATGCGACGTATTACCGGTGATGGCATGGCCGAGGAATGGCGTGATTCGACCGGTTCGATGGTGTTGGCGGAGTTGCCCTACAACGAGGCATGGATCGGCGAACGCGTCTACTCCATTGCGGCGGTACCCACTGCCCGAATCGCGTTCATCACTCGGTATGGCCAAGCTGTACTTATTGACCGGGACACGGTGATTCAAGAGGGCGATCTGCTGCATGTGCTGTGTAAGCCGGAAGACAAGCAGCGCCTCACCGAGGTTGCTACTGGCACCCCAGCGGACATCGCATGAGCACCTGCAGCCCAAGGAGTAAGTCATGAGAGTGGCGATTGCCGGAGCCGGCAAAGTGGGGCGTTCCATCGCACGGGAATTGATTGCCAACGATCACGACGTACTGCTCATTGACCGCAATCCCGATAAGCAGACTCAAGGCACTCTGACTGGTGCCGAGATGATCGTGGCCGACGCATGCGAAATCAGTTCCCTGGAAGAAGCTGGCCTGCCGTCCTGTCAGGTTGTGGTGGCGGCCACCGGCGACGACAAAGTCAATTTGGTCATCTCACTGTTAGCCAAGAGCGAGTACGGGGTTCCTCGAGTCGTCGCCCGAGTGAACCATCCGAAGAATGAATGGCTGTTCGACGATGCCTGGGGTATCGACGTTGCCGTCTCCACTCCCCGCATGCTGTCGGCCCTGGTGGAAGAAGCAGTGACCGTGGGCGACTTGGTGCGGTTGATGACTTTCCGACAAGGCAACGCGAATTTGGTCGAACTGACCCTCGCACCAGAAGCACCGGTGATTGGTTCTCGCGTGGACGATGTGGCGTTTCCCGTCGACACTGCGCTCGTCGCCATCCTGCGCCATGGTCGAGTGATCACTCCCACCCCAGATGACACGTTAGAAATCGGGGACGAGTTGTTGTTCGTTGCGACTGACGATCAGGAGCAGGCACTGCAGGAACTCTTGGCCAACTAGCTCGTTGAAGTGTCGGGATTGGCCGTATCGGCAGGTTCGCCTGAGTCGCTTGATCCAGTGAGTTCGCCCCATACCGGTTTGATCAGTCGATAGCTCAACCAGAACGCGACCAAGGTGAGCGGCCAACCGGTCGCCAGTTTGACGACTCCTAACGGGCCGACCATTTCTGCAAAGTAGAGCGGGGCTTGAATCATCACGCGCAATAAATAGGTGGCGGTGAAGATCCAGGTTGCGGCAGTGAAGGCTCGCATGAGATTGGGTTTTGTTCGCCAGGTCGATAAGTCACCGGTCATCCCACCCAGGAACACTCCGACTGCTGGCCATCGGAAGAGCGCGGACAGCGCGAACACCACTGCCCACGCAATATTGATCAGCAATCCAGGCAGAAAGAAGTTGACGGCGGACCCGGTTCGAGACGCAATCCATGCCGATAAGGCCACGGCACCGAATCCGGAGAGGACTTGCTGGATGCTTTGCCGCCGCACTAGTCGCCACACAGCAATCAATCCACCGGCGATGACTGCCGCCCAGATCGCATGTTGCAGGTTCTTGCCACCCACCAGATAGGCGATCAGAAAGACGACCGTGGGGACGCTCGAATCCAGCACACCGCGCCAACCACCGATGGCGTTCTTGAGCATGTCCGCCTGAAGCGTCTTACCCGAATTGAGGTCTTCGGCTAATTCTTCGAAGGCACCCGGAATTGCTTTGTGCTGATGAGGGTGCGAATGATCCGCAGCGGAGTCCTCCCCCGCATTGTGCTGGCTCACGTCAGCCAAGCGGGAACAGTCGATAACGAGGGTTGAAGATCACGGGCAAATCATCGATCACGGTCAATCGTCCAGTGACAGATACCTTGCGACCTGGCTCGATTCCGGCGATACGCCGACGACCCATCCATTTGACGGTGACCTCACCTGAACCGTCGTACAACGTGGCCTCAACCGCTGGCACACCATTTGCAGGGTCCATGACGACCGAACGTAGTGGCCCTGAGACGGTCACGATTGCACCCTCGGCACAGTCATTGATAGGCGTACACCCTTGAGTTTGGGTGGCCTGCAGCAACTGTTCTGCCTCTACTTCTTCGTCGCTGGCACGCAGGGAGTGCACCACGCGGGACCACCGCGACGTGGAGTGCTGCTGGACGGGTGCAGACATATATCCAATGTAAGGCCGCGTCACTAGCATTGGCGATGTGAGTACCACCGCATCCGATGAGTCACGCTCTGCAGCCGAGGCACTGAGTGTCGGCATGCTGACGGAGTTCTACCAATGGCCCGTCGCAAGCGGTCGGCCATGGCTGCGGGCGAACTTTGCCACCTCTGTCGATGGTGCCGTTGTTGGTTCTGACGGGCTATCCGCCTCAATCTCAAACAGCACAGATAAAAGGGCGTTCGCTTTCTTGCGGGCGACGTGCGATGCGGTCATCGTAGGAGCGAGTACGGCGATCTCGGAGGATTACGGACCTGTTCAAATCCGTCCAGAGTTCGCATCCGTTCATGCCGGGCATCACGCACCTTTAGTGATCGTGACGGCCAGCGGCAAAGGAATCCGCCCGGATCAGAAGTTCATCACCCAGGATGGGTCTGCTCGAACAATCATCGTGACGACGCAGACTGCCGAACTGCCTGATGACGTCACCGAGCAGTGCGAGGTATTGCGCCTGGGCCAGGACGACGGCGTTGACCTGTCTGCCTTGCGCGATGAACTCACCAACCGCGGCTACAAACGGCTTCTTTTAGAAGGTGGGCCTCGGATATTGGCGGCCTGCCTGCAGGCTCACATCTTGGATGAGATCGCTATTACGACGACCCCTCTACTCGTTGGTGGGGTTATCTCTGACGGGCAGCAGGACCGTGACCCGGGTCGCTTGTTGCATGGCGGTCAGCCGAGCCCGAGTACTCCCCTGTCGCTACATCGGTCCACAAGCGCAGGGAACAACTTGTTCAGCTTGTGGCGGCCGATCTACAACTGAGTGTCAGGTGGGATCGGCATTGAGTACGTCGTCGATTGACATACCCGGCGGTATCTCTAGTTGTTCGTACGTGCAGCTTTCGGCAGTTCGATCAGGTCGCCAGCGACGGAACTGCGCTGTGTGTCGGAACCGACCGCTTTGCATGTGGTCATAGGCAACCTCGACCACCAACTCCGGGCGTAGGGGTTCGAACGATTTGTCTTTATCCGCGTTCCAGCGTGAAGCTGCCGAACGATCCGGGCGACGTTGCCCGCCGTGGGACTCAGTTTCGACTGGTGCACTCAGCCAGGGATGTTCGCCGTGATCTGCCTCGTCAACTCGATACGGGGCAAGTTCGTCCACGAGTTCGATGCGACGGGCAGCCGTGAACGCACCAGACCCGCCCACCATCTGCAGCACACCTTCGTCGTCGTACAAGCCCAACAGCAAAGAGCCGACCACGCCACCGCTCTTGTGCCACCGGAAACCTGCCACGACACAGTCAGCCGTCCGCTCATGTTTGATCTTGAGCATGGATCGCTTGCCCGGTTGATAGGGCAGGTCCACGGGTTTGGCCACGATGCCGTCCAGGCCCGCACCCTCGAATTCGGTGAACCATTGCTCCGCTCGCTGCCGATTCACCGTGCCCGGTGCCAAAAACACCCCTGACTCTGGATCAATATCGGCAAACAACTCAGTGAGTCTGGCACGCCGTAAGGCGAAGGGTTCTTCCATCAGATCGTTATCGCCCTCAGCCAGGAGATCGAAGGCAACGAACCAAGCCGGCGTGGTCTCCGCCAGCATTCGCACACGAGATTCAGCCGGATGGACCCGTTGCAACAACGCCTCGAAATCCAAGGAGCCATTGGCAGCAATGACGATTTCCCCATCAAGCACGCACTTATCGGGCAACGTAGCCTGTAGTCGCTCGACCACTTCTGGAAAGTAGCGAG
>JBDHZU010000141.1:0-4601 GCA_039812085.1 Candidatus Nanopelagicales bacterium
CGACGCAGCACCAGGTCACGGTTGCTTTCCAGCACCATGTCGATGAAGTCGACCACGATGATTCCGCCGATATCGCGCAGCCGGAGTTGGCGCACGATCTCCTCAGCGGCTTCCAGGTTGTTGCGGGTGACGGTCTCTTCCAGGTTTCCGCCTTGACCGGTGAACTTACCGGTGTTGACATCGATCACCGTCATGGCTTCGGTGTGGTCGATGACCAAAGAGCCACCTGAGGGCAACCAGACCTTGCGGTCCAACGCCTTAGACAGACCCTCGTCCACCCGATGAGCCGCAAAGACATCCTCGTTGGAGGTCCAGCGCTCCACTCGATCCGCGAGATCAGGCGCCACCTTGGTGACGTATTGCTCAATCGTCTCGGTCGCAGTCGGTCCAGAAACGATCAGCTTGCTGAAGTCTTCATTGAAGATGTCGCGGACCACTCGGGTCGCAAGGTCAGGTTCACCGTGCAGCAGTTGTGGTGCCTTGCCGGTTTCGGCGTCGTTGTTGATGGCTTCCCACTGCGCCTTGAGTCGTTCAACGTCGTGCTCAATCTGTTCCGCCGAGGCACCCTCAGCCGCCGTTCGCACGATCACACCGGTGTCGTCAGGCAAAACCGAACGCAGCAGCTTCTTCAGCCGGGAACGTTCTGATTCGGGCAGGCGTCGACTAATACCGGTCATCGAGCCGCCCGGCACCAACACAAGGTAGCGACCAGGTAGTGCGATCTGGCTGGTCAGGCGAGCACCCTTATGCCCAACCGGATCCTTAGTGACTTGGACCATCACTGCATCGCCAGTCTTGAGCGCAAGTTCGATTCGCTTGGGCTGCCCGGACAATCCGGCAGCGTCCCAGTTGACCTCACCGGCGTACAGCACGGCATTACGACCACGACCGATGTCAACGAAGGCAGCTTCCATGCTGGGTAACACGTTCTGGACTCGGCCCAGATACACGTTCCCGACCATCGAGACCGACTCTGAACGGTTCACATAATGCTCAGCAAGTACGCCGTCTTCCAGCACTGCGATCTGGGTTCGCGCATCCTTCTGACGCACCACCATGACGCGATCGACATTCTCTCGACGGGCGAGGAACTCGGCTTCCGTCAAGATGGGGGTACGGCGACGACCTGCTTCACGACCTTCACGTCGGCGCTGTTTCTTGGCTTCCAGTCGAGTCGAGCCCTTGACGCTAGCGACCGAATCAGATTTGCGATTGCGCACATGAGTAACGGTGTTCGGCGGATCATCGTGAGAACCATCGGCATTTCCTGCTCCGGTGGTACGACGGCGACGACGCCGACGACTCGAACCAGAACCGTTGCCTGACTCATCGCTGGCAGCATCACTTTCGTCATCATCGGCAGCTTCTTCAGCGTCCTCGGACTCATTTGAATCCTCATTGGCCGCACCGTTGGGCTTGCGACGACGACGGCCACCCCGCCGACGACGACGCTTTGGAGCACCATTCGACTCATCAGATTCGTCGCCCGCAGCGTCGTCATTGTCTGACTGGTCGTCAGCTTGATCGTTGGTCACTGAGTCATCGACTGACTCGTTGTTGTTCTGATTCGCGGGCTTGCGCTTCCGTTTGGGGGCGGCCTCAGTCAGATCGGGAGCTTGGAAGAGCGCGGCTGCATTCGCACCTGCTGCTGGGGCGTCCGCTGCGGGCGCCGACACGACCTCGGCTGGTTCCTCATCTTGTCCACTGAATAACGCCGATGGAGCACCTGCTGGACGGCTGGCCGCACGACGGCGCTTGGGTTTATCGGGTGTCGCGGGTGTCTCGGTTGATTCCGCATCGGTATCGGTCTGGGAATCATTAACGTCGTCGAGCACTGCAGTTCCTGGTCCGGCCAAACGAACCTTCGTGCGTACCGCTCTGGCGAGATCGTCGCGGCGGTAAGTATGTCGTTGTCTCGGTTGGCCTGTTGTGGGCTTCAGGCGAGCCTGAAGCGAAGCTTGGTTGGTGGCGTTCTCACGCCAGGGGGTCGCCGACCCCTCGTCCGTCTGGATTCAATGGCCCCTGTGCCAGCCGCGTCACCACTACTGGTGAGCTCGGCACGAGGTTGGCCACATCGTTCAGCGCGGCGAGAACATCGTCGGGTCGGACAGACGGGGTTCCGTGTGACACGACCACAGCCAGTATCGCATACGCATCGTCACCATTGCCTTCGATTCGGTGATCGATCGCTCGGATACTTGACCGCACGTCAAAGGTGCGTGGCCCGGACTTCATCACTCGAGTGACCTCAACGATGTCCGATTCCAGCAGCTTCTCTGCAGCCGCGGTCACCAACGCTGGATCGGTGTCTACGAATTCGAGTTGCCACACGCTGGCTTCCAGTCGAGCCACCAAATCAGAGCCGTCGGCCACAACCGCCTGAACGATGTCGAGCCCAGTAGGCAGGGCTGCGTTCAAGTCAGCGAGCAACTGCTGCGGGTCCCGTTCTTGGACCAGTCCGATCTCAACGAATTCCGCCTCACTACCTGCACCCGTAGGGGCGGCATTGGCGTAGGAAATCTTGGGGTGTGGACGGAATCCCGCCGAATAGGCCATCGGAACATTGCAACGACGAAGCGCCCGCTCGAACGCCCGTTGAAAGTCTCGAACGCTGGTGAAACGCAGGCGATCCCGCTTGGTGTAACGCAGGCGGATCTTCATCACCGGTGGGATGAATTCCCGACCCGGATCGCGACTTGCTCGAGCCATCAGCGCACGACCGTCAACGGAAGCAGCGATCGGCCGGTCGGTCCGATCTGGATTTCGGTATCCATCACGTCGCAAACGCCACAGTCGTAACACGGCTCCCAGCGGCAATCGTCAACTTCAACCTCGGACAACGCGTCCTGCCAGTCGTCCCAGAGCCAGTCACGGTCCAGCCCGGAATCGAGGTGATCCCAAGCGAGCACTTCATTCTGTTCGCGTTCACGGACGGTGTACCAATCAACACTGATCGCATCGCCGCTGGGTTCGCGCGGCAATGCCTGCTGTGCGGCAGCCATCCACGCATCAAAAGAGAAGTACTCACTCCAGCCATCGAAACGACCACCGTCGCGCCAGACCTGTTCGATGACAGCCCCCACTCGGCGGTCTCCACGAGAGAGCAATCCTTCGACAATTCCCGGTCGACCATCGTGATAGCGGAAACCGATCGCCTTGCCGACTTCCTTATCGGTTCGGATGGTGTCGCGCAATGCCGTCAATCGGGCATCCGTTTCTTCCCATCCCAACTGGGCAGCCCACTGGAACGGGGTGTGCGGCTTGGGAACGAACCCTCCGATGCTGACTGTGCAACGAATGTCTCGTCGACCGCTGGCTTCCCGTCCAGTGCGAATCACTTCCCGTGCGAGCTCAGCGATCTCCAACACGTCTTCGTCGGTCTCGGTCGGTAACCCGCACATGAAGTAGAGCTTCACCTGCCGCCAACCAGCGGAATAGGCAGCCGCAACCGTTCGGATGAGATCTTCTTTACTCACCATCTTGTTGATGACTCGACGGATGCGTTCACTGCCGCCCTCGGGAGCAAAGGTCAGACCGGATCGGCGCCCGTTGCGCGTCAGCTCATTCGCTAGGTCGATGTTGAACGCATCAACTCGGGTGGAAGGAAGCGACAAGCTGGTGTTTGTGCCTTCATATCGATCGGCCAACTGCTTGGTCATCGGCGCAATCTCGGAGTGATCCGCTGAGGACAAACTGAGTAGACCCACTTCGTCGAAACCAGATGCCTGCAGACCGGTCGCGATCATCTGACCCACGGTGTCGATCGAACGCTCCCGCACGGGTCGGGTAATCATTCCTGCCTGACAGAAGCGGCATCCACGGGTACAGCCTCGGAAGATTTCTACGCTGGAACGTTCGTGAACTGTTTCTGCCAACGGAACCAGCGGCGCCTTGGGATACGGCCACTCGTCGAGGTCCATCACGGTGCGCTTGGCAACTCGCCACGGCGCTTCTGGCCGGTTAGGCGTCACTCGATGGATACGGCCGTCATCGAGGTATTCAACGTCGTAGAACTGCGGAACGTAGACCCCTTCCACACCTGCCAAACGTTCCAGGATTTCGGTTCGCCCACCCGGACGTCCGTCGGCATCCCACGCCACGAATACGTCGGACATTTCGAGGACGGCTTGTTCCCCATCGCCGAGGACCGCCACGTCAATAAATCGAGAGATGGGTTCCGGGTTGAACGCTGCATGACCACCGGCCACCACGATGGGGTGGTCCGTCCGATCTACCGCATGAATCGGGATACCGGCCAGATCGACCGCATTCAGCATGTTGGTGTACCCGAGTTCGGTGGAGAAGCTCACTCCGAAGAAGTCGAAGTCGCCTACTGCGCGATGTGCATCCACTGTGAATTGCGGGACCGATTGCTCTCGCATGAGGGCTTCCAGGTCCGGCCATACGGCGTAGGTACGTTCAGCGAGCGCATCGTCACGCTCATTGAGCAGTTCGTAGAGGATCTGCACACCCTGATTGGGCAGCCCGATCTCATACGCATCGGGATACATCAGCGCCCAGTGCACATGTGCTGCTGACCAGTCTTTGTTGACTGCGTTTAGTTCGCCGCCGACGTATTGCACCGGCTTTTTGACCTTGGG
>JBDHZU010000142.1:0-4584 GCA_039812085.1 Candidatus Nanopelagicales bacterium
GGTGACCTTGCGCGCGAGTGCTTTGTCTGGAACACCGACTGGGCGCTTGGCGCGCTTCTGCACGAGATCAAACGAGTACAGGCCAGAGCGCAGTTCCTCGCTCATCACCAGGTCAGCAAGTGCCTCATCTTCGGCGGCGAAGCATTCTTCCTTGCTCTTGGTCGCTGCCATCTCGACGAGGTCAAGTGCACGGTGTGGAGCGGGTGCTGCATTGCCGATCTTGCTGACAGCGAAGGCACGCGCGTTGGTCACTGCAGTATCCCAGGCTTCTCCGTGGTCAACCTCGGGACGATCCACGGTGATCTCTCCCTTGACGACCTGAGCAGCCCAAATCAGGGATTGCTCCAGGAAGTCGGCCGGCTCGAAGAACGCATCGGCGATACCGAGATCGAATGCCTGCTTGGCCTTGAGCATCTTGTTCTGGCTTAGCGAGTTTTCGATGATGACCTTCAGAGCCTTTTCGGCGCCGATCAGGTTGGGCAACAGGTAGGTGCCACCCCAACCGGGAACCAGACCCAGGAAGCACTCTGGCAGTGCGAGCGCCGCAGCACCGGAGGACAAGGTGCGGTAGTTGCAGTGCAGCGCGATCTCCAGGCCGCCACCCATGGCAGCGCCATTGACGAATGCGAACGTGGGCACGCCCAGCTCGGAGAATCGGTTGAAGACGCGGTGGCCTTCCTGGCCGAGTTCCAGCGCATCCGCGCGATCCTTGGCCTGCGGTACAGCGGATAGGTCCGCACCCACAGCGAAGATGAACGGCTTTCCGGTTAGCGCAACGGCGACAAGATCCTTGCGCGCCGAGACCTCGTCCAGTGCGGCATCAATGCTGGCGAGACCACCAGGACCGAAGGTGTTCGGCTTGGTGTGGTCGAAACCGTTGTCCAGCGTGATGATCGCGGCTGGGCCAGCGCCCTGCGGAAGGTCGATGTAGCGAACCTTTGCCTCAGTGACAACTTCGTCCGGCAACGCCTTCGAGTTGGTGGCTTCAGTGGTTTCCGTCATGTCAGTGCTCACTTTCCACCGGTGTAGTTGGGGTTTTCCCAGATGGCTGTCGCGCCTTGGCCCAGACCCACACACATGGAGGTCAAGCCGTAACGGACATCGGGGTTGTCTTCAAAATCGCGGGCCAGGTAGGTCATCAGACGAACGCCGGAGCTGGCCAACGGGTGACCCACAGCGATGGCACCACCCATGGGGTTCACGCGAGCGTCGTCGTCGGCGATGCCGTAGTGATCCAACAGCGCCAGAACCTGAACGGCGAAGGCCTCATTCAGTTCAAACATGCCGATGTCATCGATGGACAGACCAGCCTTGGCCAGTGCCTTCTCAGTGGCAGGAACCGGGCCGATGCCCATGACGGCCGGGTCCACGCCAACAAAGGCGTAGCTGACCAGGCGCAGCTTTTTGGTCAGACCCAGTTCGTCAGCGGTCTCCTCGGCAGCCAGGATTGCACCGGTGGCACCGTCGTTCAGACCGGAGGCGTTACCTGCGGTGACGCGGCCATGTGGGCGGAAAGGAGTCTTCAGCGTGGCCAGACCCTCAAGGGTGGTTTCGGCACGAGGCGCCTCGTCCTGAGTGGCCAGGCCCCATGCGCCATCGGCTCCGCGAACAGCAACCGGAACCAGATCGGGCTGGATCTTGCCATCGGCGTATGCCTTAGCCGTCTTCTGCTGGCTAGCAAGTGCGAACTCGTCGGTGCGCTGCTTGGTCAGTTGTGGGAAACGGTCGTGCAGGTTCTCTGCCGTGTTGCCCATGTTGAGGGCTTCTGGGTTGACCAGCTTCTCGGAAACGAAGCGCGGGTTCGGATTGACGCCTTCACCCATGGGGTGATTACCCATGTGTTCCACGCCGCCAGCGATGGCGATGTCGTAGGCGCCGACACCGATGTTCGCAGCAGCGACGCTGGCAGCGGTCAACGCACCAGCGCACATGCGGTCAATGGAGAAGCCGGGGGATGTTTCTGGCAGACCTGCCAGCAGAGCGGCGGTACGGCCCAGGGTCAGTCCCTGATCGCCGATCTGGGTGGTTGCGGCGATGATGACCTCTTCGATGGCCTCAGGTGCCACGTTCGGGTTACGACGCATGAGTTCGCGGATGACCTTGACGACCAAGTCGTCAGCGCGGGTATCGGCGTACATGCCTTTGGGGCCGGCCTTGCCAAACGGGGTGCGCACGCCGTCGACCATGACAACGCTTCTGCCGCTGAATCCCATGAGTTCTCCTCTTGGATGCGCCAAGACCGGAATAGCCATTGGCGTTCGGTCTTTCAATGCTACTTACCGGTAACAACCGGGTTTTCGCGGACCCTTAGTCCACAAAATCTGGGTCAGAGAACGGTCAGCCGCGATCGCTGATTGCGTCCACCGGTCTGGCACTCAACTTCGTATGCGCCGGTACCCAAAGCGACAGAGGCGACTTTGGTCGAGCCGGGGTCAATGTTGGATAGCTTCAACAGTTGAACATTGAATTCCCCATTCTCGGGGCCATATACAAAGATCGTGACGCTCTCTTGTTCGCCGGTGTGCCCGCGGAAGGAGATCGTGCCTGGGGAGATCACGCTGGGGTCCAACTGACAGCTATCGAAGTGACCAGTCACCTGCACAACTTGTCCTTGACGGGTCGGGCTGTCATCGCCAGCAGATTCTTGGGAGTCAGACGAGCAGCCGACCAAGGTAAATAGGCAGGCGGCCAGGGCAACGCCGGTGAACGTACGTCGAACCTGGTGGTTGGTCACTGCGCCTCCTGAATGGCTGTGGTCAAGATGTCCACGGTGAGTTGCACCTGCCATTGGCGGGCACCGGCTTCGATGAGTCGTTCGCTGACTGTTGCGGTATCGACCTGGGTCGGGGGCTGCCACAGCAGTCTGCGAACAGTATCGGGCGTGAGGATGTTCTCGACGGGGATACCGAGTTGTTCACTCAAAGCCCCGATCTCTTGCTTGGCGGCAGCCAAACGAGCGGCTGCCTGCGGATTGCGATCAGGCCAGGAGCGCGGGTGTGGGGGAGTGTTCGGGGTTGGTTCGGCTTGATCGGGAAGTTCGTCGTCGGATAGATCGAGCGCGCGTTGCACCCCTTGCCACCAATAGTCGATCCGGCGTCGAGTTCCTCTGCCCTTGAACGCAGGCAGCGCAGCCAAGTCGGCACGTGCAGTCAGCTTGCTTGTCGCGGCAGTGGTGATGGAGGCATCGGGGAGGACACGGCCAGGCGAAATGTCTCGGGTGCGCGCCAAGTCGTCGCGTTGTCTCCACAGTTCGCGCACGATCGCGAGCTGTCGTCGGCTACGCGCCCGATGAATTCCAGAGACTCGTCTCCACTGTTCTCGGTGACGGGTGGGTTGGTACGTCCGAATGTGCTCGAACTCTTCGGTGGCCCAATCGATCCTGCCCAATTCGGTCAGTCGAGCGGCCAGAACCTCTCGCAGTTCCACCAGGAGTTCGACATCCAGTGCGGCATAGTTCAACCACTCCGTCGGCAATGGTCGAGTTGACCAGTCAGCAGCAGAGTGTTCCTTGGCCAGACCAACGTTGAGTTCGGCTTCCAACAGGGCTGCTAACCCCACCCGCGGACAACCGGAGATTCGTGCCGCCATCTCTGTGTCGAACAACAGCGTGGGCGCAGGCGCAAGTCCGAGCTCTGCCAGACAAGGAAGGTCCTGACCGGCGGCATGCAAAATCCATTCGTTTTCCGACAGCACCTGCGCAAGTGGGGAGAGGTCGTCGGCCGACAGATCGACCGGATCGATCAGGACAGTTCCAGCGCCTTGACGTCGAAGTTGAATCAGATAAGCGCGATTGTCGTATCGGTAGCCACCGGCGCGTTCGGCATCAATGGCAATGGGGCCATCGCCGTCTTGTAAGGAGGCAGCCGCTGCCTTTACCGACGCGGCATCGGTGACGAGTTCGGGCAACCCATCAGTGGGTGCAGTCAGCATCGGGACAGCAAGTTCAGGTGATTCTGGTTCGACGCTTTCGTCCGTATGCGACAGGTCAACGTCACCGACTTCTTGGGGAGTGGTGGGGGCTGCGCGCCGGATTCGGTTGCTGCGGTCGCGTGTTCGACGAGACGTCGACGACTGACCGGTATTCACAGCAGACACGGTAATCGACAGCAAGGCAACTACTGCTTTGCCGACACGTGGTGAAGATCGATTAGCTGGCCTGACTACGGGTTTTGGTAGTCCGTCGGAGGCGCTTAGCGCCATTACGGGCACGTGACGCCCATTTCTTTAGCGGTGGAACGTTGTCATATGGCAATGCGCCATTCGTGAGGATTGGTCCATGGGGAGCAAATAGCTCTGCTTTGAGTGCCTCGAGTTGTTCCTCGGTGACCGGTGGCTGATCGCCTTCCGGTGCGGGTGGTTGATCGATCCATTCTTGCCATTCGGCAGCTTGTGGAGTCGACGATCCATCCAGGTGATCCACGGTGGCCGCCGCTGGAGCAATCTCGTCCAGAGCGTCCCTTACTGATGCAGGCAGCGTGATCGAACCACCGCCGTAACGCTGTTTGATCTCATCCAGTAGGAGTTTGCGCATCTTGGCGTTGGTGGTGTTGTCCCGCCGGAATCGAGGTACATCGGCATTGAGCC
>JBDHZU010000143.1:0-4573 GCA_039812085.1 Candidatus Nanopelagicales bacterium
GAACCAGCGAGTTGTCCCTTTGGCAATTGGTAACCGATACGTGGAACCACGAATAGCGTGATGGTGGAACCCCACTCCTCATCAGGAGTGGCGACCGCAGCAACATTCGCAACGTCAGGATGCTCTTCCGCCGTCAGTTCGACAGCAGTGACCGATACGCCGAGGCCACCGATCTGGACCAGGTCATCTGAGCGGCCCACGACATGCAGCTTGTTGCCTTCGTCGAAGTAACCGAGGTCGCTCGCGAGGAATCGTCCGTACTGGAAATGCTTCTCGGTCAACTCGGGGTCTAGCCGGTAGCCAAGGGCAATCGTCGGTCCGGTCAGAGTGATCTGTCCGACCTCGTTCTCGTTGAGTTCGCCCACTTCTGCCGTACAGCCGGGCAGTGCCTCACCGTTGTAGATGATGCCGCCGCTGGTCTCGGTCATTCCGTACGTCGCGGTGAGCTTGCCGCCCAGGCGAGTCGCCTGATCAAGAAGTGCCTTCGACACAGCGGCTCCACCGATCAGGATGTTGTCGTAGGCAGCCAGGGTGTCGGCAATTGCATCGCCTAGCGACAAGATTCGCGACAGTTGTGTCGGCACCAGTGCAGTGCTCAACGTCGTGCCATCGGCATCAGCCATGGCCCGGGCGTTGCGAGTGGCATGAACGAATTCGTGAGGCGTCCACTTGCCGGCGCCACCGACGGAATCTAATGGCACCACCGGAATCCCGGATAGATGCGAACGAATCAACACCTGCATCCCGCCCACGTGGTGACATGGCAACGCCAGCACCCATCGGGACGGACCGCCAAGGCGCTGGACGGTTGCCTTGGCCGCACTCGTCAAATTGTCTGCCGTCAGCAGGACGCCGCGCGGTTGTCCCATTGAACCCGAGGTCGACAACACGATGGCGACATCGTCGGATTCCAGTGGGGCTTCGGGATCTTCCGGACGGATCGTCTCGACCAACCGGTCCACATAAGCTGCTGGTCCGGCCGGCAGCGGTGCGATGGCGGGATCTTCACCGCTCAGCACCCGTGGCAAACGGAAAGCAAGCTCCATGACCCCATCGGGACCCGGGACAATCGTCAGGCGGTTCAACGGACGTGTACTCACGGAGTTAGCCTACCGAGTACTGCCCGTTTATCAGGAGGCTTAGAACTCGCATGGATTCCCGAACCCGTTACGTGCTGCCAGAGGTCGTCGAAGAGAGCTCTCCGGCATTCACAGATCCAGCCCATTCCTCCATCACGCCAGCGTGCGAGTGGACATCGGGAGGGGACTTCGGGGATATCCGCTACGAACTGTCGACTGGTGAGGCCGCAGGAATCGCGAAGATCACGATTTGCCGACCTGAGAAGCGCAACGCGTTCCGACCGCAGACTTTGTTCGAATTGCAGCATGCGTTCAACTTGGCGCGTGACGACGATTCCGTCGGCGTGATCATCTTTACGGGGCAAGGCGACTGGGCGTTCTGCTCCGGTGGCGACCAAGTCATCCGCGGTAACGATGGCTACATCGGCGATGACGAAGTTGCCCAGAAGGGCATTGGTCGTCTCAACGTCCTCGACTTGCAGATCCAGATGCGTCGTACCCCAAAGCCGATCATCGCCATGGTCGCGGGCTACGCAGTTGGAGGCGGTCACGTCTTGCATATCTGTTGCGATCTGACCATCGCTGCCGACAACGCACGCTTTGGCCAGACCGGCCCCAAGGTGGGTTCGTTCGACGGTGGTTACGGCTCAGGCTTGCTTGCTCGACAGGTTGGGCAGAAGCGTTCCCGGGAAGTGTGGATGATGTGCAAGCAGTACGGCGCTGAGCAGGCGTACGACTGGGGACTCATCAACGAGGTTGTTCCACTGCCGGAATTGGAAATCGCGACGGTCGATGTGGCCACCAAGATGCTGGAGTTGTCGCCGATTGCTCTGCGCATGCTCAAGGCATCACACAACGCCGCCGATGACGGATTGGCCGGTGTGCAGCAACTAGCTGGTGACGCGACGATGCTCTTCTACATGACCGAAGAAGGCCAAGAAGGTCGCGACGCTTACAAAGAGAAGCGCAAGCCCGACTTCGCCCAGTTCCCGAAGCGCCCTTAGCCAATGTCTGTCCTGGACGAGTCGATCGATCGGATCGTCCCGTTCAGCGTGCCGCTGTCTGTTCCCTTCCGCAACGTGACCCATCGTGAAGGCTTACTGCTGCACGGATTCTCCGGCTGGTCGGAGTTCGCGCCGTTCATTGAGTACGACGATCGGACGGCTGCGCATTGGTTGCGCGCCGCACTCGAGTTCGCGACGCAACCCATGCCAGAACCGCACCGCACTGCCATCGACGTCAACGCGATCATCCCGGCTGTCGATCCGGAAACCGCCAAGCAACTTGTCCGGAAGGCAGTGACTCGGGATGGCTGCACTACTTTCAAAGTGAAGGTGGCCCAAGCGGGACAAAACCTGAACGATGACGAAGAACGCCTTGCCGCTGTATTGGCTGCCAGCCGGGAAGCGGGCGTGAGTCATCCGTGGATTCGCGTCGATGCCAACGCGGCCTGGAGCGTGGCCGATGCGCTAGCCGCGCTCCCCGTCTTGGATGCGGCGGCGGAAGGTCTGGAGTACATCGAGCAGCCGTGTCAGACCCTGGAAGAGCTTGCTGAAGTACGCGGGCAGTCATGGGTACCGATTGCGGCTGACGAGTCCATCCGTACCGCCGACGATCCCATCCGCGCCGCGCAGGCTGACGCGGCAGACATCCTCGTACTCAAGGTGGCCCCTCTCGGCGGGATCAACAACGCCCTCG
Organism: Candidatus Nanopelagicales bacterium; assembly: GCA_039812085.1. Classification (GTDB taxonomy): domain Bacteria; phylum Actinomycetota; class Actinomycetes; order S36-B12; family UBA10799; genus JBDHZU01. The sequence continues at coordinate 2,778 of JBDHZU010000143.1, forward strand.
CTATTGCGCACTCTGCTGGTCTGCCTGTCGTCGTCTCGGGGGCGATGGATACAGCAATCGGGTTGTCGTCCGGACTCGCATTTGCTGCCGCCCTGCCGAGTCTTCCTTTCGCCTGCGGTTTGGGGACCGGTGCCCTACTCGCCGATGACCTCGTTGCCACACCCTTGCGTCCCGAACATGGACAGCTCCTCGCCGACCGAGCCATTCCCGACGATGCTGCTTTGGAACGTGCAATGAATCGGATGGACTCGGATCGCCAACGTTGGTGGCATGACCGACTCGAACGCTGTTCCGCTCTCCTTGAACTCAGCTAACGCTTCAGGTGGGATGATGTGAGGGTGAATCCCTCGACGGCGCTGGCAATTGCTGTGCGCGACGAACTCGCTGCGGCAGGCGTGAGGCGAGTCGTTATTTCGCCGGGTTCTCGTTCGACACCATTGGCATTGGCGCTGGCTCATGCGGCAGATGCGGGTTGGTTCGAGTTGTTCATCCGAATTGACGAACGTAGCGCTGGATTCCTCGCACTGGGTTTGGCTAAGCATTCCGGTGAACCGACAGCAGTGCTGTGTACCTCTGGATCGGCGGTTGCAAACCTGGCACCTGCGGTGGTGGAAGCGTCATATGCCGGTGTTCCACTGGTTGTGCTGACGGCTGATCGACCTCCGTCATTGCGTTCCACTGGTGCGAACCAAACCATTGACCAAGTCGGCTTCTATGGACAGTTGGTGCGACGCAGCCTGGATCTGTCCACGGGGGAACAAGTAGGCAAGCACGTCACGGCGAACAGTGATCGGTGGCGACCAGACCTCCAGCGTGCGCTACATGCATCGCTTGGCGCGGAAGGTGCGATTGGTCCGGTACAGATCAATCTCGGTTTCGTGGAACCGCTGATCCCCGACGATCCGGCAGATCTTGCGGTGGGAATGAAGCCGGAGGTCGCCGTTGAGGCAGTACGTCCTGGTATCGCGGAACCCATCAACCATGCCTTCGCCGACCTGGGCTACACCACGATCCCGAACAAGGGAGTCATCTTGCTGGGGGATGTGCCTGACCCGGCAGACACTGATCGGGCAATCGGGTTGGCGCGAAATTTGGGCTGGCCGGTTATCAGCGAACCGAGCGGCAATGGTTTCGTCGATGGTCAGTGTGTGCAGGCGGCGCCCATTCTGCTTGACGACGAACAATGGCGATCGGGACACAGACCAGACATTGTTCTCACGGTAGGACGGTTCGGTTTGGATCGTTCGATTGTTCAGCTTGTGCGAGAAGCGAAACTGCACTTCGCTGTTGGTGTGGCTGGGCGAGATCGCCCAGACCCGCTACGTACCGCAGCCGTGGTTTTGCCACGAGTTCCCTTGCCGCCGGAAGACAACCCCATCGTGGATATTCCAGTCGAAGATCCGCAGTGGTTAGCCGATTGGGTCGACAACGGTTCCGCGTTGGCAAAGCACATTGACGACAATCTGGTTGCCCGCGATTTCGGCGGACTTCATATTTGCCGGGCCGTTCTTGACGTTCTGACCGATGATGACGTTCTCTTTGTTGGAGCAAGCCGGTCTGTGCGCGACGTCGAGATCGTGATGAGGGCTCGTCACGATGCCGATTTGCCGCGCATCGTCGGTAATCGTGGGGCATCGGGAATCGACGGACTCATCTCCACTGCGTGGGGCCTCGCCCTTGCTCATGACGACGAGACCTACGGCGGCGGACGAACTGTTGCCGTGTTTGGCGACCTTGCCTTCTTGCACGATCACAACGGTCTGTTGACCCAACTCGGCGAACGTCAACCTGATCTA
>JBDHZU010000144.1:0-4567 GCA_039812085.1 Candidatus Nanopelagicales bacterium
CGGGCATCAACGTGCTCATGGTCTGTTCCAGCGACGACGCGATCGGTTCGATGATCTGTTGCCATGCGGGCAAGGTCGCGGTCAGCCATTCGCTGCGACTCCACGCCAACGCAACTGCTGTAGTCGCTGGGAACTCGGTCGCTTGGTCCAGCCAGAGATCAGCCAACGTCACCGCATCGGTCACCGCCGCCGTCATCGACGAATCCACCGACGGATCGCCGTTGGCAACCAGTTGCTTACGGGCACTGTCGGTGGCCAGATCCCAGTTGACAGGACCGCTGGTCTCTCCCGTTCCCCCGGCCTGCAGCATCGCGCCGATTTGGGACAACGCAGCACCTAAGTTGGAGATGTCGAAGTCGCCGGTACCGCCCGTTCCAAAGCCCATCGGGTTCGACCCAGAGTTCCCCGAACCGGAGCCAGAATTGGTCTCGTCGGGATCGCGGTCGCCTGACCCGAATCCGAACGGAACGTCGCCACTCATTGCTGCCGCCTCTCGCGCCGGGATGGTCTCGGCACTACGTATAGGTCTAACGCTAACGCTGGCGGCTTTCTCGGGCTTCCCGGCATGACCCGCACGTACTGCGCTGACAGCAAAATCTTGCGGCTTGCTCGCGTTGAACCCGTTTGAGCCAAGCGACGATTACCCTTGGGCGTTGTGAACGCGATGGTGTGGTGGCTGATCCCGATTGCAGCCACGCTGGTGGCAGCGATCTGGGTATCGCGCGCCAGCCGGGAACGTCGAGACACCTCTGATCAGCTCACCGACGAACAACTCCGTCGCCTAAACCGCGCGATGACGAATCGCCCACCTGTTGACCTGCGCACAGGATCCTCAGCCCAAGCAGCGGCGAAAACAACCTCACGAAGCGACCACTAAGTGCCCACGTCACGCCAGTTTCATTCAGCCAGAGTTCTGGCATTGCTGGCCACGCTCGGATTGCTTGCAGCGCTCATCGCTATTGGGGTTCCGTACGTGGTGCTGTCTCCCGGGCCGATGTACAACACGTTGGGCAGCGAGGACGGCAAAGCACTCGTCACTATCTCCGGCACATCGACCTATCCCACTGCCGGTGAACTAGACCTGCTGACTGTGTCCGAACGTGGCGGCCCCTACGGCGGATTGACTTTGCCCGAAGCCTTCATCGGATGGGCAGATAAGGACCGCTTGGTGGTGCCCGTGGATGTGATCTATCCGCCTGGCGCGACTAAACAGCAAGTCCAGCAGGAGAACGCGACCGAGTTCACCTCGTCGCAGTCCGCGGCCACTGCGGCCGCTATGCACTATCTAAAGGAACCCGTCACCTCCGCTGTGCGAGTAGCAGCGGTAGCAGATGGCGCACCGGCCAAAGATGTCTTGCAAGTCGGTGATGTCCTGGTCTCCGTCAACGGCAAAGCGGTGGAAAACCAAACCCAAGTCGTGACTCAGTTGCGCGCACTCAAGCCCGGCACCGCAGTACCCATGACGATCAAACGAGACGACAAGACCCAAGACGTGACAGTCACGCTGGGAGCTTCCCCGAGTAATCCCAACTGGGGATACGCCGGAATCTCGCTCGACACGGTGTATTCCGGGCCGTTCAGCGTGACCTTTGGTTTATCCGATGTGGGCGGACCCAGCGCCGGGATGATGTTCAGCTTGGCCATCGTGGACAAGCTGACGCCCGACAATCTCAACGGCGGCAAGTCCGTCGCTGGCACCGGCACGATCAGCCCGGACGGGAAGGTCGGAGCTATCGGCGGTATCGCGCAAAAGATGGCCGCTGCCCGCGATCACCATTCACAACTATTCCTGGCCCCAGCCGACAACTGCGATGAGGTGCTGGAAGCCGGAACAACCGGCTTAGACGTCGCCAAGGTTTCTACCTTGACCGAAGCAATCGACGTGCTCACCAAATGGCGCAACGGTTCCGAGCAACTCCCCCGTTGCAGCTAGCCCCGCTCTTACGCGCTCGCGCTGTAACGCTGTCTCGCTGCCTCACCAGTCGTACCAATCGCTTCCCCGACCTCACGCCAGGACAACCGTTGCTCACGAGCACTGCGGATCGCTTCAGCTAGTTCACTCTCTGCCCGATCGCGTCGCCAAGCTGCCAGCTTCACTGCCATGACGGGCGGGAGCGGCGCGTTCTTGTCGCCGGGCTTTGGTTCGTAGTTCTCAAAGGCGTCGGCGAACTGTTCAGCTCGAGCAGCAATGTCGTCAATTGATCTGCGAACCATGTGATCACCTCAAGTACTTACGTCGGGCCGGGCTCATTGCGTGAGCGACAGCGAGGATGCCGTGCCATTCGATGACCCCGACCTCAACAAGAGCTCCGGTCTCATCGGGGCCGATGAACATCGTCATCGAATCGTCCTGCACGAAGTGACGTTCGGAGAACTCGAGTGCGTGGAGTATCGCTTCGTCCGTTACACCGTGCCGGTAGGCACTGTTGAGGATAGTTGGCTCGGGCTCCACTTTGCAAGGTTACTTGTTGGATTGCCGCAGGCGTCTTGTGCAGAGACGTCCCTGTGGAAAGCCGGGAGACACAAAAGACGAAGCCCCGTGCCGGAGGATTTTCCGCTCGCCTTCCCCTTGCGATTGGTCCGTCCCCCGGCCGGGGCTTCGTTCAAGAAAGACGTTATGGGCCTGCCACATACCACTGCAATCCAAGCGGGCACATTCGTTATCCACCCTGTGGATAAGGCTGTGAACTCAATGTTGATCACAAGGCAGAAGGGTGTGAAAAACCCTGTGATGACATGTGTGGAACGCTTTGCGGACAACGGTAAAGATCCAGTGTTTACCTGCATAAATGGTTGTCCACCGGGTGTGGACGAAAGAAAGTTTCCCGCGAATCCGGCGTGTCGGGCTTCACCGAAGCTGTTGGTTCAGCAGATCGGCAACAAGGACGAAAAACAGTCATCCCGTTACTGCTCAGCAATCCGCTCCGCAGGCAGATGGGCCCGGGCATATTCCACGCCTTCAAGGAACGCCGACGCCCGCTCGTGATCGGGATACCTGGCCATCAACGCTTGGAACCGCGGACCGTGATCAGGAACCAACAGGTGGCACAACTCGTGCACGATCACATCGTCGATGACGTAATCCGGCATCCCAACTAGGCGACTCGACAATCGGATAGTGCCGTCCACCGACGTACACGAACCCCAACGGCCAAGTTGCCGAGTTGACCAGGTGACGCTGCTCGGTTGTGGTGCCGTAGGCAGGTACTTCTCCGACAACTGGATTGCTCGATCCAGCAGTGCACTGGGTTGAGGAGTCGTTCGCTTGCGCGTAAGTCGCCGGTGCAAATCCTCCGCATGGCGAGCCGCCTCGGCAGCCGTCATGCGTTCGGGGATCACCACGATGGTTCGACCCTCTTCGAAGTAGGCAGACACACTTCGCCGCCGCCGTGAGGAGCGGCGCACCTCAACATCAGCGGGTAGACCAGGGACGTTTGCGACTCGAATTGTCATCGCTGCCAACGGTACGTGTCGGGGGTCTCATTGCCGTTGATCGCTGCCCGGCCATTCCCTTCAGCACGTCATTCACGCTCAGCAAAACGGACATTTACCCCAAAATGGGGTGTCTATTGGCTGAATTGTGAGGCAGATCGTGGGGTGGCGGGGGTGAAGTGATCACTCACAGGCTTATGGTGGCGCAGTTGCCTCGGCGGCAACCTTCGCAGCACAGGCGTTGTGCGCGAGGAAGATCATCACGGGACGCTGGAAAGCGCCGTGGACTGTGTGGAGGATCAATGGCGGCGGAAACCTACTCCGGCGAGGCTTACTGCGTGAAGTGCAAGGAAAAGCGCGAGTTCACCGGCGAGGTGCACGAGACCAACGGTCGTCGCATGGCCAAGGGCAAGTGCCCTGTGTGCGACACCACGGTTACGCGCATCCTTGGCAAGAAGAAGGACTAACTCGGTGAGCGGTTCGCCCACCAGCAACCGCAACCGCGATGGTGCGGCAGTCGGCGGCGTCTAAAAGCGTCGCCACTGCCGCCCATCTCCACCACATGACCAAAGGTGGAATCACGAACCTCCGGCTCCGATTCAGCCAATGAGCGAATCGTTCGAGCCACCTGGGCAGCAACCAACGCGGCCATCACGCGATCAACGCCCGAATCATGTTCCGCCAGATCCTCACTGACCTGGTTCCAATTCGGATCGGCATCTATCAATGCCAACTGCTCACAACGCAGACAACCCGTTGGCGACGGATGGGCAGGCAGATAGGGACCAACCCGACCCCATGCTGTTCCTGCTCCGGTCACGAGCACCGGAGTACGCAGAATCGCCAGTTCCTCGGCGAATGCCACTTCCGCCGGATCGGGATAGGCGTACCGCAGTTCCAAAACCGTCAAATCGCTATCGGCCGTTAGTTGCCGAGCCAATTCCAGCACCGGAAGCCACTGCTGCGACAACCCGCGTCGAGCCGGGAGTTGCCCACCGTGCTGTGCAATGGGAATCAACGCTGACAGTTGCTCACCCACCCGGTTGGGGCCAAATAACACAACGTTGGAATGACGTGGCGTTACCTGCCGCACTTGCGTCAGCAATCCGCGCGTGGACAGATCCGTACACAGCTC
>JBDHZU010000145.1:0-4545 GCA_039812085.1 Candidatus Nanopelagicales bacterium
TAAGAAGAAGCTCAAGCGCCACAAGGGCAATCTCACAATTAAGAAGGCTGGAACCGTCATCGACGGATACGACGTACGTGGATTCGTCGTTATCGCCGCACCTAAGGTCACGATCCGCAACTCGGTGATTCGTGGCGGGACGGCCACAGGCAATACCGGGTTGCTGAGCATCAGCAGCCCGAAGGCCAAGGGCTACAAGGTGCTCAACACAACGTTGAAGCCGACTCATCCCAGCGTTCGAATCGATGGCATCAAGGTCAACCAAAAAGGCACGTTGTCCGGGTTGGACATCTCCGGCACAGTCGATGGAATCGTGGTCTATGGCAGTGGCGTCACGATTCAACGCACCCGTGTTCACGATTTGCGCACGTACGCCAAGGACCCCAACCAAGGCGGCGGGAAGTCTCACTCGGACACCATCCAGGTGCAGTCAGGCGCAAACGTCCGAATCGAAGGCAACGACCTATCCGGGGCGAACAACGCCGCCATCCAACTCACTCAGGACACTGGGGCAATCAGCAAACTCACCATCCGCAACAACGTGATCGATGGCGGCGGATGCAGCATCAATTTTGGTTCTGCCCACGGTAAGTACGGAGCACAACTCAATCTGAACAACAACCGGTTTGGCTCTGCACAACGAAACAAGAACTGCGCCATCATCGCCAACACCAAGGTCGCACCTCTGCAGTTATCGAATAACCGGTGGCTGGCAGGTAATCGTCCGGTGGTCGCATCGCGAGGTGCATGACAGGATCGACCTATGGCTGATTCCCTCCAGGGCGATCAATCCGGCGGTTCGGGTCGTAAGCGCCTCATCGTCGCTCTGATCATCGGAGTACCGCTCGCTCTATTCGCTTGGGTCAGCATCAGTACCGTCGTGGACGTTCTCACGCTGCGTTCACAACTCAAGGCCGCCAGCGCCGCAGTAGCCGCGAAAGACACCCAGGGAGTTCACACCGCTGTCTCTCGCGCCAACAGCGCAGCATCGAATCTCGCCACCGTATTGACCAGTCCACCGATGAAGGCGATGAGCGTGCTGCCCATCATCGGGCCGTCCATCGCCGATATCGGGCACCTCGCTGCGGCCGCTGCTTCCGATACGAATGCGCTGGCATCGATTGCACCGGCCTACGACGCAAGCCTCTACGTCGATCGAACCTTCAACTTGCCCATCTTGGGTCGCGTCCTGGAGGCAACCGGTCAGGCCAAACCCTCGTTCGTTGAGGCCACGGACCATCTGGCACAAGTGACCGGAACAGGACTGTTCGGCGGACGGATCAAAAGTCTGCAAGACACCCTGATGCGAACCAACGCCAATGCGGTTGCTGCAGCCACCGTCTTACCGGCCAACAAAGACGTGGTGCTGGACGCACTCGGTGCCAACGGCCGACGCGATTACATGATTCCGTTTCTGAACGTCGCCCAGCTCCGCGCACCTGGTGGGGCACCACTGAGTGCGGTCATCTTGTCGTTCGATCATGGAAAGCTGTCGATTCCGTTCAATAACTACATCGACCACAAGGATGTCTTTTTTCATCACCCCGTCGTGAACTTCGATCAGGTCTCTCCCCCACCGTGGAAAGAAGCGGGCGGCGTGGCGTTCGTCAATGCTGCAGTTCATCCCGATTGGCGTTACGCCGGGGAAGACCTGATGCGAGCGTGGAATACCGCTAAGGAACCCAAGGTCACTGGAATGATTGGGCTCGATACGAAAGCAATCGGAGCCCTGCTGCGGGCAACCGGCCCGATCACTGTGGGCGAGTACGGAAAGTTAGACGCCGACACCTTCGCCAAAAAGGTACTCGAAGAGGCATACCAGAACTTTGCCGACGATCGTCAGGACCGCCGAAATCTGAATGGGCAAGTCGCTGATGTGGTCATCAACAAGATGTTGGCTGGCGACCCGAAGCTGTGGGCAAAAGCCGCGGTCGAATTGTCCGGCCAGATTCCGGGTCGCCACCTACAGTTCCGGTTCGAAGAATCCAAGCTGCAAAAACTGGCCGAAGACTTTGACGCTGCCGGTGAAGTTTTTGTCCAAGCCAAGTCGGATGCGATCGGGTTCTACTCCCGCAATCGCAATCAATCCAAGGTGGATGTCTACTCACATCGGTCATTGGCGTCCACTGTTGATCTGCAGGCCGACGGCTCGGCCACGGTCACCCAAATCCTCACGGTGGACAACGATTCCCCGCAGCAACTGTCGTCCACCGAAAAGATCGGGTACCTCACCGCGTGGTCAGCAAACGAATGGTTCTTCTACTTGCCGAACGGGGCAACCGGAGCAACCTTGCAAACCCCAGATGGCTACACCACACCGAAAGTCTGGCCGGACGGCCTCGGACGACAGGTCATCGTCTCGGAAGGCACGATCGAACCGCGCAAATCCGCCACAATCACCTACCGCTACCAGCTACCTGCCGGAACGTTTACTGACGAGGGAACCCTTCGATACCGCGTCAACCTGAACCCACAACCGATTCAGAATGCCGCGAAGGTGTCCGTCACGGTCAACGCTCCACAGGGACGTAGCTGCAGCGGCGCGGGTTGGTCAGGCACCCATTGGTCGGGAATCTTGGATACCGCCGGTGCCCCCGAGCTGATCTGCCAGTAGTCCTAATCCTTGATGGTCTTAGCGAACAGACGCACGGCAATCGGAGCCACCACGATGGTGATTCCGATTGACCACAGAATTGTGTAGAGAGCAGGATTCTGCATCGACCACGGAGCATCTGGTCCGACCGGCGTCGTCGGATTACCGAATTGGATTCGGACCGCTTCGGCCAAGGTAGAGATGGGATTCCATTCGGCAATGGTGCGCAGCACCGGTGGCAGCGTATTGGCCGGAACGAAGGTGCTGGCGATGAAGGTCACCGGGAAGATCACCACGAATGCCACCCCTTGGACGGCCTGAGCGTTAGGAAGCGCAGATCCCAACAACACGCCGATCCACATCATGGCGAAGGCGAAAATCATCATCAGGGCGTAACCGCCCAGGGCGTTAAGGAAGCCATCACGGATGCGCCATCCCACGATCAATCCCGCGAGAGACATGAAGACCAACGGGATCAAAGTGCGGATGAGGTTTGCGACGGTGACACCGGTCAGGTAGGCACCGCCGGCGATTGGCAACGAACGGAATCGGTCGACGGCACCATTGGTTCGGTCAGTTGCCAGCGTCATGGCAACGCCGAAGCAAGCGAACGCAATCGTCTGGGCGAAGATGCCTCCGATGATGAACTCGCGATAGCCCGTCCCGTTCGCACCCACGCTGATCGCTCCGCCGAACACGAAAGCGAACAGCAACGTGAACATGATCGGCTGGATGGTCGCGTCGGTCAGGTTCTCCGGCACACGCTTGATGTGCGTCAAGCTGCGTTTGATGATCGTCCAGGCATCGCTCAGGAATCCTCCGTGCCGATCATCTGGCGCGGGGATGTCAACGGCAGTGTCGGTGATGTTCGGTGTTCCGGCACTCATGCGCGGTCTCCTTGCTGTGCAGAATCGCTGCGGTCGGAATTGGGATCACCGTCGTCTTCAGTCGTACGACCCGTTAGCTGCAGGAACACCTCGTCCAAGGTGGGCTGACGAATACCAAGGTCGTCCAGCTCAATCGCTTCATCGCGCACGCGACCGGCGACAACTGCCAAAGCACTCACGCCATCGACCGTGGGAACCACAATCGACCGACTGCTGTGGTCGATGGAATGTCCACCTTCACCGACGGTTTCGGTCACGATCTGAGCGGCTCGATCCAGATCAGCAACGTTACGGACCACCAGTTGAAGTTGTTCGCCACCGGTTTGACGCTTCAACTCGTGTGGCGTGCCATGGGCGATCACTTGACCGTGGTCGATGACATAGATGTCATCAGCCAATCGTTCAGCTTCTTCCAGGTACTGGGTGGTCAGCAGAATCGTCGTCCCACTGTGAACCAATCCATCAAGGACTTCCCAGAGGTCGGATCGGGCGCGTGGATCAAGTCCTGTCGTCGGCTCGTCGAGGAACAAAATGTCGGGACGAGCGACCAAAGTCGCCGCAAGGTCGAGGCGACGACGCATTCCACCGGAGTAGGTACCGCTCCGACGATCCTTGGCATCCGTCAGGTCGAACTGGTCGAGCAGTTCCGATGCTCGCTGGCGAGCGACTTTGTTGCCGATGTGGTGCAGTTCGCCGATCATCACGAGGTTTTCGTAACCGGTCAGCAATTCATCAACGGTTGCTGCCTGACTGGCCAAACCAATCCGTCGACGTACTTCTTGGGGGTGCTTCATCACATCGAAGCCAGCCACAGTGGCATGACCTTCGGTGGGGGTCGACAGAGTGGTCAAGATGCGAACAGTGGTGGTCTTACCAGCGCCGTTAGGTCCAAGAATCGAGGTGACAGTTCCGGTGGGAACAGAAATGTCCACCCCGTGAAGTGCTGTGAAATCACCGAACTTCTTGACCAATCCAGTCGCTTCGATCACCAAATCCGATGATTCGGGAGCAGAAGTCATTCCAGTAGCCAACCACAGTCGAACGACCGATCTCGCCGTGGCTCAG
>JBDHZU010000146.1:0-4501 GCA_039812085.1 Candidatus Nanopelagicales bacterium
AGGTAGTTGTCAGGAAGCGGTCGCTGCGGGCAATGCGGAATACTGGGTTGCCGCCACAGAACTTCCTCGACACTTGGATGGAGAACGAGATGGCCTTCTTCTTAACCCCCTGGATCGTGACCATCGTCGGTTGGCTCGTACACGTTTCCCTTGATAAGTCGTCCATTAAGAAGACCAAGCCGCGAGTCGTCGAACTCTTGTTGCTCTGGTTGCTAGTCGTCACTGGAGTCATGGGTGTCATTGGCGCCCTCGGGCACCTAGGGCCGAATTCTGACCAGGTCGCTGCAGAGATTGGCTTTGCGCCGTCGATGTTCCAGTGGGAAGTGGGCTGGGGCGATATGGCATTGAGCGTTCTGTTGATCGGATGTGCGTGGAAGAGGCACCGCGGCTACTGGCTGACGGCGGCTGTGGTGGTTCTTGCGATCCAGTACGGCGGTGACGCAATCGGCCACATCATGCAGTACTCGGTGCATAACAACACCGCGCCGAACAATGTGTGGGCAATCCCGTCAGACATCCTGCAGCCCATCATCGCGATCATCCTGTTGGTCATCTACCGCCGCTTCCAGAAGAAGGGCGAGCTGGAGACTCCAGAAGAACCGCAGGCACTAGCGAGCTGAAGGTATCCAGTTTGCCCTTGCCCGATAATTGTCACGGACATATCGTGAGAAAATAATCGGGAGCGTAAGGAGCATCATGGACTCACAGAATCTGGCCAGTTTGGTGGACCAACTGCTGGAGAAGGCGCAAGGAGCCTCGGCGGGCAGAGCTGCGCAAACGATTCATGGGGGACACGAGCACGATCTTCGGCAGACCGTCATTGCACTGCTCAAAGATCAGGGATTGGCATCGCACGAGTCGCCAGGAGAGGCGACCTTGCAGGTGCTCAAGGGCCATATCCGACTGAATGCCGGGGATGAATCGTGGGACGGAACTGAAGGAGACTTCGTGCTCATTCCTCCAACCCGCCACAGTGTCGATGCCTTGGACGATTCCGCGATTCTGCTGACCGTGGCGACTAAAGCATCCGCTAGCTAGTGGCGAATAGTCGATCCAATTGGTGATCGATGATGGCCATTGCTCGACGAATACTCAACGCGCCGATCAAGGTCGGCCCAATCAAACCCTGGACAAGGAAGAACAGTGCGTCGCCTTCCTTTTTGACGTCTAGTTCACGACTGATTTCGCCAGCATCACGCGCCTCGCGCAACACGGTGTCGGATGAATCGATCAGTCGCTGATAACCCTCTCTGAGAAGAACTTGCAATGGGTCCTCTGCCAGTGATCGCGAGACGAACGCGATATTGACGATGGCTTCCTGTCGCGCCTGCGCATCGGTTGGAAGCATCACGCGAGCGACTTCTCGAATGTATTGACGGCGGGTCGGATTCTTCAGTCGACTCAGATGAGTCGTTAGTCGCGTGAGAACTCGTTCGCGCATATGACTGAGTGCGAATAGCAGCATCTCGTCCTTGGTGCGGAAGTAGTGCTGAACTGCACCCATCGACACCGATGCTTCCTTAGCCACATCGCGCAGGCTCACCTGTTCCATGCCTCGTTGTTCGATGACGACGTATACGGCCTCGGCGATTACTCGCCGCCGCTCATCGTGATCGACCACCTTCGGCACAATTCATCCTTTCCAATGCGATCGCATTGCAAAACCTACGTGAGTCTTTTACCATGCATATGTATTGCAAAGACTACGGGGAGAGTGGGCAAGATGCCAGAAGTTCAGTACGCGCACAACGGTGATGTTCAGCTTGCCTACGAAACCTTTGGCGATCTTGCCAACGGCAAGCCCCTGTTGCTCATCATGGGCTTGGACTTTCAAATGGTGTGGTGGCCGGACGACTTCTGCCAACGATTGGTGGAAGACGGCTATGCCGTCGTTCGCTACGACAATCGAGACACTGGCTTGTCGACCAAGTTCGACTCTGATCGTAAAGAGAACGCCTGGCGCGCATTGCTCGGTGGAACCACACCTGCTTACAGCGCAATGGACATGGTCGATGACGGAATCGCTGTGATGGATGCCGTGGGATGGCAAAGCGCCAACATCATGGGCGCGTCCATGGGCGCTGGTTTGGCGCAGGGAATCGCCGCGCAATATCCCGACCGAACTCGGTCGCTGATCTCGGCATATGGAATGCCCATTGATGTCGGTCGATTTGAGGTGATGAAGTACCTCAAGTTCGGCTGGTTCCCCAAGATGGCGCGACTCAAGCCGGGCAAGGATCGTGACTCGGAGATTCACGTGATGCTGTCCATCATTCGGATGTTGAATGGCTCGACCTATGAACTCGATGAGCAGTGGGCAACAGAAGCGGCCGGTATCAGCTACGACCGTTCTCCGCGAGATCCCAAGTCCACCCAGCGGCAGGTCGCGGCCCGTAACTCTGGTGAGATCCCAAGTCTGTCGTCAGTCACGGCACCGACGTTGGTCTTTGCTGGTGATGCCGATCCGATGATTAAGCTGCGCGCCGGCGAAGACACCGCTAAACGAATCAAGGGCGCACAGTTTGTGAGTTACCCCGGAATGGGACACGTCTTGCCGCGAGAGGTCTGGGACGACGTTATTTTCCGGATGGATCAGATCACGTCGTAGGTCACCGCCGATCCTCTGAACACAGAGCGGTGTCACCAAGCCGGGTAACTAAACCTTGGGGTTTGAGCTAGGGATACCGGTCGGTCACAAGTGACGTTTACTCGTTAGTCGCTGTGCTTGGCCTCAAGCTCAAGGAGCAGTCGCTTGGCGTCCAACCCGCCGTAGTAGCCACCCAATGAGCCATCGGAACGAAGCACTCGATGGCACGGGACGATGATCGCAATCGGATTCGTGGCACAGGCCGTACCTGCTGCGCGAGTGGCGTTGGGGCTACCAGCGGCAGCGGCAAGTCCGCTGTAGGAACTCGTCTGGCCATACGGGATTCGTTCCATCGCTCGCAACACCTCGAGGCGGAACCCCTTGGACAGTTGACGATCCAACGGCATGGTGAACTCGCGGCGTTGTCCGGAGAAGTATTCGTCCAATTCGCTTGCTGTCTGATCAAGCCAACTCGAATCAGAGATGACTTCTGCGCTCAGCTCGTTGGCTAGTGAGGTCACATGCTCTTCGGCTGTGGTTGCTGCCCAGCCCAGATACAGCAATCCCGACTCGCTGTGTACGGCGACCAACTGGCCGACCGGCGAATCAATCGTTCGCCAACTCACCTGAGAGGTGGGCCGTTGAGTGGAGCCATACGTGACGATTGGCCGACGTGACAGGTGCGGATTGGTTCCGCCTGGCTTGGTGCGGCTGCCGGGCATAACAGTGACTGACATGAAAACCCCCAGAAGATTGGATCCACGCTAACCCGTTGGTGGGACATCCGTGGGGTGAACCTGCACAACGATCGCCGACTAAAGTGTCATCCCATGCGCTCGTTGAACTTCAGCCGATCGAACTGGCTTTCCATTGCGGGAATGGCTGCGTTCATCACGCTTCTCATGGTGGTGGGGTGGGGAACCCTGCTGTTGTTCGTTGCGCCGAAACAGTTGTCGCTGGGAACTGCAGGTATCTACGGCATCGGGATCGGCGTCACTGCATTCACGCTGGGAATGCGTCACGCATTCGATGCGGATCACATTGCCGCCATCGATAACACCACCCGCAAGCTCATGAGCGAAGGCCAACGTCCCGTAAGTGTGGGTTTCTGGTTCTCCCTTGGGCATTCCTCAGTTGTCTTTGGGCTGGCTGTTTTATTGAGCCTCGGTGTTCGTGCCCTGATGGGGCCAGTCGCCGATGAGAACTCGTCGCTACAAGAATCGCTCGGACTGATTGGCACGCTGGTCAGCGGAACCTTCCTCGTCCTGATTGGTCTGATCAACCTTGGTGTCTTGAAGCGCATCCTCGGGGTGTTCCAGCAGATGCGCACTGGTGAATTTTCTGAAGCGCAACTAGAGGCTGAATTGGAATCTCGCGGCTTCATCAACCGCTATCTCGGGCGAGTCACCAAGCTGGTGAGTAAGCCCTGGCAGATGTATCCCGTTGGCTTGTTGTTTGGTCTCGGCTTTGACACCGCCACTCAAGTCAGTCTGCTCGTTTTGGCCGGTGGAGCAGTCGCCTTTTCGTTGCCCTGGTATGCGATCTTGTGTCTGCCCATTCTCTTCGCGGCGGGCATGACTCTGTTAGACACCATCGACGGCTGCTTCATGAACATCGCCTACGGATGGGCGCTCAATCAGCCAGTTCGCAAGGTCTACTACAACCTCGTCTTGACGGCCCTATCCGTATTCATCGCACTGGGTATCGGCTCCATCCTGCTGATCAGCTTGTTGGCCGAACGTCTAGGTATCGACTCAGGCCCAATTGCGTGGGTGGGCGCGATCAACCTCGACTGGATGGGCTTTGTCATCGTCGGCATGTTCGTGCTGACTTTCGTTGCCGCGTTAGCGATCTACAAGTGGGCTGACATCGAAGAGAAGTGGTCGAACCCCGACGTCGCCGGCTGAATCAAAC
>JBDHZU010000147.1:0-4419 GCA_039812085.1 Candidatus Nanopelagicales bacterium
CTTTGCCGGCGCCTTCTTGGCAGCCTTCTTAGCTGATGCCTTCTTAGCGGGAGCCTTCTTCGCAGCGGTCTTCTTTGCTGCTGCTTTCTTGGCAGGCGCCTTCTTGGCAGCCGACTTCTTAGCGGGAGCCTTCTTAGCAGTGGTCTTCTTGGCCGGAGCCTTCTGTGCACCTGGACGTGCGGCAACAGTCGTCTTCACGGCTGGCGCAGCTGGTTCAGCGACGGGTTCTGGCGCTGCGGCGGTCGTGCTACCGGTTTGACCAACCAGCTTGGGTGCAGAACGAGCTGCACTGGCGGCAGTGGCCGCAGCGGTCTTGGCCGTCTCAGCCGCAGAACGAGCAGCGTTACGCGCTACTTCCGGGGTAGGAAGCTGGGCTTCGAGCCGCTGAACGTGGCGACGAAGTGCGGCCAGTTCCTCTTCCCGAACGAATCCCATACGACCAACATTGCGATCGACTTCAGTCTTGATCAGGCCAGTGATGATCTCGCGATTGGTCTTGCTCTGTTCCATGAGATCCACGGCGATTGCGCCGAGCTGGTCTTTGATGTCTTCTGGGTCACCGGTCAAGCCGTTGGCCTGGGCCACCAATGCAGCGGCGGTCTCACGGGCACGAACTGCTGACACCTCTGCCATTCCGGATGCGAGCTGCAAATAGCTGCGAAGTGCGTCGATCACGCGAACTCCTGTCGTCAGGCCGCGTCACTGCGCCGCCATAGTCTTCATAGGTGACCGCTGTGTGCAGCGGTTCGTGCATAAAGGCTAGCGTGTGCCCGGCGTGTTTCTCGACTGCCCGGTCAAGGACATGCATCCTGGGTGAATGACTCTTCCGCTCACTCCACGTACGGGAGCGCGGCCGACGGTTTCTGGTGATGCTCGGATGGCGAACCTCGAAGAATGCCGTCGTGTCATCAATGACCTTGCTGATCAGTTCCACAACGTCGATGAGACAACGCGCCAACGTCATCTTCCTGATCGCACTATCGAACTGACTTTGACCGACCTAGGTGCCACTTGGTGCTGCGACCTCTGCAACGGCCAACTGGACAACATCCGTGAGGAAACACCGGTAAACAAGCCTCAAATTCGGCTCACAATGAGCAGCGACGACCTGCTGGCAATGAACGCCGGAGACTTAAAATTTGCGCACGCGTGGGCAACTGGGCGCATCCGCTTGGATGCCAGTTTCCGAGATCTGTTGCGACTGAGGGTTTTCCGCTAACTCGTTACGAATCCAGCATCTCCGACCAGAGCGATTGCACCAGATGTCGTGACCCAATCAACTCTGGCAGCGCCTGATCTCGATTACGCCAAATGGCGTCAAGGGCGACATTGACTCCCATGGCAGCATCCCGTCCACGCGACTGAACGTGGATCTCATCGTCACGAGAACCGATCACCCAATCCTGGCTCGCGCTCACTCCCTCAGCAGAGTCCACGACGAATGCGTCACCGAGCAGACCAGACACATCACGAAGCACCCAATCAGGACGCTCTTCAGGCTCTAACTCAAATGCCATATCAGCGTCAGCCACCCCGGTCGCCACCAGGACGCTGGCTACTGTCGCCGCCCGCGCCGCGGCAATATCGGTATCGGGTCGATCGCCAACGACCAATGGACGCGAGGCACCCAGTTGCTCAGCAGCCTGGGTAACCATGATCGGTTCCGGTTTACCCACCGATTGCGACGGCTGGGTTCCCGCAGCCTGCGCAACAGCGGCGACCAGTGCCCCGTTACCCGGCGCTGGGCCATCTTCGAGTGGAATCGTCAGATCCAGATTCGTCGCCAGCCACAAGGCTCCGTTGCGTATGGCTGTCGCTGCTTGCGCCAGCTGGTTCCAGTCCACGGCAGGATCAAATCCCTGTACGACAGCCACGGGAGCTTCTGCAGCTACTCGCGTCGGGACGAAGCCTGCTTCCAACAAAGCTTCGACAATTCCCTCACCACCGACAACCAGCACAACTGAGCGCGGTTCGATCAGGTCTTTCAGCAGTCGGACGGTGACTTGCGCCGAGGTCAGGACCTCACCAGGCACCGCATCAACCCCGACAGCAGCAAGATGATCGACCACGGCAGATGGTGGACGACTAGCGTTGTTGGTGATGAATGCTCGCGGAATCGCTCGAGACTGCAATTCATTGATTGCCGAAACAGAGGGAACAATCGGACGTCGACCAACGAATACGACGCCGTCAAGGTCATAGAGCAGGGCGTCGAACTGGTCAACAAAAACGGCCACAGGTCATGTTCTCGTCAATGAGCGCACCATGCCTGCCGACAGTTCAGTCAGTGTCAGTGCTGGTATCTGCATCTGCGTCGATTTCGGCAACTCGGTCCAGGGCATCGGAGACCCCATCGGGATCTCGACCTGCCGCCGTCATGAATGACTCACGCGCTGCTGCCTTGTCCCCTGCCGATAACTGCGCTTCCGCCAATGCGTAGGACAAACGCATAACGGCATCAGCATGTTTGTGGGTATTCAAGGCTCGCTGTAACAAGCCAATCGCGATGTCCTGTTGGCCCAGGTCCTGACGTGCTCCAGCCTCGACCAACGCCATCTCGACGGCGGCATCACCCTTCAACGTCTGGGCGTTCGTACTACGTGCAGTGGTGACTGCTTGATCGGGCTTACCCAAACCACGTTCGCAGTCAGCGATGAGTGGTAGCAGGTCAAAACGGTCTGACATTCGCATCGCTGCATTGAGTTCTGTGCGAGCGAGCGCGTAATCACCAGCGTGATAGGCGCAAATTCCGATCGCTTCTCGAACGACAGACAGTCGGCCAGCAGTTCGAGAGGTCGCCCGGGCATACCGCAAGGCAGCCTCCGGGTCGTCAATCACCAAGATGCGTGCTGCTGCCAGCAGTTTTTCCGTTCGCTCTTGCACATGGGGGGCAAGTGTCTCGAGTTCGCGTCGAACTTCCTTCGGCAGCACCGAGACGTCGACGTCGAATACTTCTTCAATGATTGCGTTCTCGCGCGGGGCTCGATCCTCGTCACCCTCGTTCCGGTGATCAGATGTGCGTCGGGAATCCGGTTTATCGCCGTAGCGGGAGTCTGCGGGCCGTGACCGGCCGGCACCTCCACGAGCTCCTCGTTCAAATCGTTGTCCACGGTCGGAACCTGAGCGATCACGACGGTCATCGCGACCACCTGAGGCTCTGCCGTCACGACTGCCTGAGCGTTCACTTGACGTGCGGCGGTCATGAGAACGGGAATCTGACTGTGGTGACCCAGTGCGTCGATCGTCCCGTTCTGTTGAACGTGGACGCCGAGCATCATCACGACCGGAACGGTGATCTCTGCCTTCACCCTGTCCGCGCTTATCGTCTCGTCGAGAACGTGAGTCGCGATCTGCGCCTGCGGGCCGGTCTCGTCGGTTATCGCGACCACGAGAATCATCACGACCCCGGGAACCGCCTGACCGTCCGTCTCGGTCTGGTCGTGAATCGCGTCGGCTGTTGCTCGAGTTGGCACTTCGGCCATTGGAAGAACTGTCACTACGTCCACCGCGCCGATCCGACGATGGTTTACCGCGATCGTTTCGATCATCACGCGGACCGGTTCGATCCCGACGCTGGGATGACCCCTGTCCGCGCGAATTTCCACGAGAACCTTGTGACCGACCCGGACCTCGAGATCCTCGATCACCCGAGCCGGACGACCCACCTCGTGACGAACGACCCGAATCAGTCATGTTCAACAATCCCTTCGACAACCAGCCCACTGCATCCAATCGGAAAAGTGGCCGGTGAAACACATCAGGCCACCCTCGAAAGGGTGGCCTGATGGAAAGTATGTTCGGCGGCGTCCTACTCTCCCACCCCGTCCCCAGGGCAGTACCATCGGCGCTGAGAGGCTTAGCTTCCGGGTTCGGAATGTAACCGGGCGTTTCCCTCTCGCTATGACCACCGAAACTCTATGGAGATATAACCGGTCATCTTCAGCGAAGAAAATGACTCCCGACCGTATCTCGGGAGCTACACAGTGGACGCGTGGCGTGCTTTCAACAAGCACAGCAAGAAATATATGTGGTCAAGTCCTCGGCCTATTAGTACCAGTCAGCTACATGCGTCACCGCATTTACACTTCTGGCCTATCAACCCAGTGGTCTACTGGGGGCCTTACCAGGTTAACCCTGTGAGAGCCCTCATCTTGAAGCAAGCTTCCCGCTTAGATGCTTTCAGCGGTTATCTTTCCCGAACGTAGCTAATCAGCAGTGCTCTTGGCAGAACAACTGACACACCAGAGGTTCGTCCATCCCGGTCCTCTCGTACTAGGGACAGCCCTTCTCAAGACTCTTACGCGCGCGGCGGATAGGGACCGAACTGTCTCACGACGTTCTAAACCCAGCTCGCGTGCCGCTTTAATGGGCGAACAGCCCAACCCTTGGGACCGACTCCAGCCCCAGGATGCGACGAGC
>JBDHZU010000148.1:0-4412 GCA_039812085.1 Candidatus Nanopelagicales bacterium
GACCAGCTTCGCGCCCTTCTACTGCGACTACGTGCTGCGAGAAGTCGCCAATAACAAGGTGTTTGGCGATACTCCGCAGGATCGAGCCGCCCTGCTCAAGCGCGGTGGCATCGTGATCAAGACCAACCTGGACGTCCACGCCCAGAAGGCTGCAACTACTGCCGCAATGAACCGCATCCCACCCAAGGACGGCAGCAAGAAGGCTGCCGCAGTCGCCATGGTGAAGCCCGGAACAGGCGGCGTGATGGCGCTCGCCCAAAACCGCAAGTGGGGCACTAAGGGCCAAGGCAACACGACCTACAACTACGCAGTGAACGCAGCCGACGGCGGCACGATCGGTATGCAGGCCGGTTCTACCTTCAAGATCTTCACGATTGCGGCTGCGCTGGAAGACGGCATCAGCCCGAACCACACCATCTACAGCCCATCGAAGAAGTACTTCCCATCCGGTAGCTGGGGATGCAAGGGCCACTACTACGACTCGTACTCTCCGGCGAACTCCACCGGCTCCGGCACCTTCAACATGAAGCAGGCCGCTGCCAAGTCCGTGAATACCTACTTCGTGGCTCTGGAACGAGAAGCCGGTCTGTGCAACACGGTCAAGATGGCTAAGCGCATGGGTGTGACTCGCGCTAATGGCGATGCCATCGAGCCATACCCGTCGTTCACTCTGGGTGCCGAAGAAGTGTCCCCGCTGACCATGGCCAACGCATACGCGACGGCTGACGCACATGGCATCTACTGCAAGCCTCACGCCATCGACAACATCACTGACTTGTCTGGTCGCAAGCTGTATGAGGTTCCAGACGACTGCGAACGTGTGATGAGCCGCAAGGTTGCCGATGCCACCACCGCCGTGTTGACCAACGTGATGCGTAGCGGCGGTACTGGTTCGTCTCTTTCGCTGGGTCGTGACGCAGCAGGAAAGACCGGCACCACCGACAACAACTCAGCAGTCTGGTTCGTCGGATACACGCCACAGGTCGCCACAGCCGTATGGGTGGGCGATCCTCGCGGTGGCTTCAAGCACCCCGTTCGCAACATTGTGATCAACGGCCAGTACTACGACAAGGGTCATGGTTCGACCTTGCCGGGACCGATCTGGGAACAGACAATGCGTGCTTACCTGGATAACAAGCCAGCCAAGCGCTTCGATCTGGATGCGAAGTTCGGTCTGTCTTCCGCGCGCTACGGCGGTGGCGACTCTGGAAGCAGCAGCAGTTCGTCGAACCGCTAGCCCACAAGACGAGACTTCACAGCGGCAGCAACTTTGCCGCCATCCGCTCGACCATTCACCTTTGGCTGCAGCAACTTCATCACTGCACCCATCTCACGCGGCGAGGTTGCGCCTGATTCCGCAATCGCCTCATCAACCAGAGCAGCAAGTTCGGCGTCGGACAAGCCGCGGGCAGGTACTCGTTAAGCACCTCAAGCTCTGCTCGCTCTCGATCGGCCAGGTCCTGACGACCAGCATCGTCATATGCCTCGGCAGCTTCGCGTCGCTTCTTGGCCTCTTTGGCCAACACCTTGGTCACGTCTTCGTCGGAAAGTTCACGCGCTTCCTTACCAGCAACCTCTTCATTGGTGATTGCCGTGAGCACCATGCGCAGAGTGGATGAGCGCAGTTCGTCACGCGCCTTCATCGAGGCGGTGAGATCATCACGCAGCTGCTGCTTGGATACGGTGCTCATTGGTGCTCCTGTTCGTGTTGATGCCCCGATAGGGGCGCAGCGATCAACGGTACTCGTCCACGCGGATGCCCGGTCGCGCATTTCCCTGAGACGTACGTGAGACTTGGGGCGTTATGACCGCCAAGACACTCACTGCGCGCAGTGGCTCAACTATCGGAGCCGCTGCAGTTATTGGTGGTTCGGCGTTGGCCTATGCCATGTGGGAAGCCAAGCAATACCGATTGCGGGAAGTCTCTGTCGCTTGTTTACCTGCTGGTGCCGACCCAGTCAGAGTGTTGCAACTGTCAGACATTCACATGACACCAAGCCAAGAGAAGAAGCGGCAGTGGATTCGGTCATTGGCCGAACTGAAACCCGACCTTGTTATCGCCACCGGTGACTTCTACAGCCATGAGCTCGCCACTCCGTGGATCCTGGCAGCCCTTGAACCACTCTTAGATGTTCCTGGATTGTTCGTACTCGGATCTAATGACTACTTCTCGCCCAAGCCCATCAACCCGATGAAGTACTTCACCGGACCGTCGAAGGTTTCCCGAACGGTTCCCGACCTGCCCTGGCAAGACCTCACTGGAATGCTGGTGACATCTGGTTGGACAGATCTGTCCAACCGGCGATCACAGTTGTCGATCGGGGACGTTCGCATTGATGTCCGCGGCGTCGATGATCCGCATATTCAGCGAGATCGTTACGACTTGGTCGCCGGTGCCTATGACGACACTGCCCATCTGCGTCTAGGAGTGACCCACGCGCCTTACCTGCGAGTGCTGGACGCAATGGAAGCCGATGGCGCAGATTTGATCGTGGCAGGGCATACGCATGGTGGCCAGGTGTGCATTCCTGGATACGGCGCGCTGGTCACCAATTGCGACTTGGATCGTGCCCGAGTGAAGGGGCTCAGCGCGCATAAGTCAGCCGCTCTACATGTCAGTGCCGGGCTAGGAACCAGCCGCTTCGCGCAGATCCGAGTGGCGTGTCCACCAGAGGCGACCCTGCTCACCCTCACCAGCAGTCAGTCCTCAATCGACCGGTAGACTTCATCGGTCGGCCACGGGGTATGGCGCAGCTTGGTAGCGCGCTTCGTTCGGGACGAAGAGGCCGTGGGTTCAAATCCCGCTACCCCGACTTGATCAAGGACCTGGCATGCTTGCCTGGTCCTTGATCAATTCCTGGGCTAACACGAGGGATTTGGGAGCAAGTCGCCGGAGGCGACGCAGCGGCTCCCGCTACCCCGACCGGAGGGCCAAGGAAATCATCACTCTGGCTACCCTTTGCCTTCACCGCTACCGATCTTGCGATGGGCCAATGACTACACAGACTGCTGTCCGACGATTCGGGCTTACCCCGATGCTGCCGCGCGACGACACTACGTCGCATCGGGCAGCGAGCAACCTGGAATGCCTATTCGACCTGGTGTTCGTCATTGCGGTGTCGTTGTCTTCGACGACCTTGCACGAACTCGAGCTCGAGAATCACATCTGGCAAGGCGTCACTGGTTACCTGATGGTGTTCTTCGCCATCTGGTGGGCCTGGATGAACTTCACCTGGTTTGCTACCTCGTTCGACAACGACGACTGGCTGTATCGCATCACCACATTTGTCCAGATGGCAGGCGCTTTAGTGATCGCCGCAGGTGCAGGACCAGCGATGACCGAAGGGGACATCACCTGGCTGGTCATCGGCTACCTGATCATGCGTTTGGTTTCCGTTCCGCAATGGCTGCGAGTAGCGCGACGCAATCCCGACTACCGCCAGACTGCTTTGCGGTACGCCATCGGAATCACGTTCGTGCAGTTGCTCTGGATCGCAGCGGTGCTCGTTATTCCGCACGGCACCGGACTGTGGGTGTTCCTGCCCCTCGTGGTGTTGGAGTTACTCATCCCAGTGATTGCCGAACGCGCTCGGCCTACTCCGTGGCATCCGCATCACATCACCGAGCGGTACGGCCTGTTCACCCTCATTTTGTTGGGCGAATCGATCCTGGCTTCAGCTAATGCGGTGATCACGGCCATCGACCACACCGAACACTTGGAAACGCTGCTGACAATCGCCGTCACCGGTCTGATCATCGTGGCGGCAATGTGGTGGACCTACTTTGCCCGCAGCATGCACGAACGGATCAAGCAAGGACTCAAGTCCGCCATGACCTTCGGCTACTTCCACTACGCGATCTTTGCCGCTGCCGGTGCTTTCTCTGCCGGTGTGGAAGTCGCGGTAGCTGCTCAGTCTCACCACATCGAGTTGGGCGACATCGGTGTGCGCGCCACCCTGGCGATCCCGGTTGCCTGCTTCTTCCTCGGCGTGTGGTGGCTGGCCTTACGACCAACGTTGGCGATTGTTCCCAATGTGTTGATCGTGGCGCTGACCATTGCGATGGTGCTCAGCATTTGGGTTGCCGCCTCGTCAATTGTCATTGCTGTTTGTGCGGTGATCATCGTGGTGATTCTTGAGGTACATCGAGATTCCGAGGCAGCCACCAACTAGCCGATTTGTGCTCACTCGGCATCGACAAGCTGATCAACCTAGGGTGTTGGCCATGCGGATCAATCGAGTTGTCATCGGACTAGTAGGTATTGGCGCTGTGGCCTCGCTCGCCGCCTGTTCATCTGGATCGGGTGGATCGCAGGAGTCAGAGTCAGCCAACCCCAGCGCCTCAAGCGCATCAGCCACGGCGACGACACCAGCAACCAAGACCATCAACTCAGTGCCGAATACGGCCGAGCT
>JBDHZU010000149.1:0-4371 GCA_039812085.1 Candidatus Nanopelagicales bacterium
GGTCAGCCGTCTCGCTTTCTGACCGGAGCCGTGGCCTCAGCCATAGAAACGACAGCAACTCATTCTCATTCAGAACCACCCGTTGCCGCCTCCGGACCGGTCGTGGATACGACGAGCGCGGTCACGGCAAAACTGGCTTCGCTGTGGTGACGCAAATGTGCATGAGGACCGACACGCAGGCATTGAACTCGCTTCAGCCCCTGTTCGCCGCTAGCTTCACTTTCACATCTCGGATTCGGAGGTCCCCGTGAGCGGTCTTTCTCGCCGCGCCTTCATGGCATCGACTGTGTCACTCGCTGCGGCGTTTGGATTGCAGCGCGAGGCGCTCGGCAAGGTTCTGGCTGCACCAGCCAAGCCCGCCGATGTTCCCACCACTCTGCAGCAGACCATCAAGTTCACTGCGCCGAAATACAAGGCGTACCGAACCTTGGTCGCTGGCCCGGGCGAGCCGTACCAACCGCGGTTGGACTTGCTGGGCAAAGAACCCGCCAGTGATCGCGCTCAAAATCGCCGGTCATTGATGTACTTGGGTCACCTGACTGACATCCACATGATTGATGCGCAGTCTCCGGCGCGCTTGGAACCCATGTCTGACATGAGTCAGAGCTTGTGGGCCGGTGTGATCCGTCCGCAAGACACCCTGACGGTCAACGTGCTGTCATCCATGGTCGCCGCCATGAACGCAGCCAGCTTGAGCCCAGTGACCGGTGCACCGATGGCCGCTGCCGTTAATACTGGTGACTCCGCTGATGAGACGTCCAACCTTGAATTGCGCTGGTACATCGACGTACTCGATGGCGGCTCGCTGACTCCCAACAGTGGTTTGGAAGGCGAATACCAAGGCGTTCAGGTCTGGGACGACACTCCGTACGCGTACCACCCAGAAGATCCGTCAAAGGACATCTTTGGTGAGTACGGCTTCCCGACGGTCAAGGGCATGCTCAAGGCGGCTGTTACTCAGACAGTTGTTTCCGAAGGTCTGAATACCCCGTGGTACGCCGTCTACGGAAACCACGACACGTTGATGAACGGTGTTATTCAGATTGACGCTGGATTCCGCAGCTTGGCGGTTGGCGAGCGCAAGAATGCCAACTGGCAGACCTTGGCTAACCAATACCTGCGCGGTATGGCTACTGACTCCAGCGCATTCACCCGTCTGGTGAACAAGGTCTGGACTCAAAACGGCAGTGGTACCGGAGTCCACAAGGTCACCTCAGATACTCGCCGCAACTTGATGCAAGGAATCGACTTCATCAAGGCACACATGCAGACCAAGGCCAACCCCGGTCCCGTCGGTCACGGCTTCACCCAGGAAAACGTCGACAGCGGCAAGACCTACTACTCCGCTGATCTGACCTCCAACTTCCGAGTCTTTGGCCTGGACACCTGTAACAGCGTGTCCGGTCCAGACGGTGCCGTTCCGCAAGACCAGTTCGAGTGGTTGGAGCAGGGTCTGCAGCAGGCTGCGAGCGATAAGAAGATCGCAATTGTGATCAGCCACCACAACTCGACCACGTTGGAGAACGGCGCCACCTCGCTGACCACCAACCAACCACTGATCCACGCCGAACAGTTCATCAACATGTTGCTGCAGTACCCCAACATGGTGGCGTGGATTAACGGTCACACTCACATCAACACGATCACGGCACACTCGAACGGCAAGGGCTCTGGCTTCTGGGAGATCACAAGCGCATCGTGTGTGGACTACCCGCAGCAACAGGGTCTGATCGAGTTCATTGATAACCGTGACGGCACGATGAGCATCTTCACCACCACGCTGGATCACACTTCTCCCGCTGTCTGGAAGACCGGTGACTTCAGCCAGGAGGGCTTGGCCTCACTGAGTCGCGAGTTCTCTGCCAACGACTGGATCGCTAATCCCCCGATGCGTATCGGTTCCCCGTTGGACCGCAACTGCGAGTTGCTACTGACGGCACCGTTCGATCTATCCGGGATCACGGATGCCCAACTGGAGAAGGAGCAAGCGGTGGCCAAGGCCAGACAGACCGCTCACGGGGAAGGGAAGTTCCAATGAAGCGCGTTCCCGCCCTCATCACCGCTGCCGCAGCTGTAGGTATGGCACTAACCGGCTGCTCACAGTTGGCCAGCTTGCAGCAGGTTTCCGGTGTCCCGGTTACCACGCTCACGATTGCCAGCAACACCGTGCTCGTGGAAAAGAAGATCCCGGTCAAGGTTGCCCCGGTGTGCGAAGAGAACGAGGCTGCCTCAACTCTCGAATGCAAGGGATCGACCCTGGATGGCAAGGAAATCCTGGTTCACGCCGCCACTCCCCCCAAGGAGAAGGGCACTCTCACTATCGATGGACAGCAGACTGACCTCACATCTTCTGTGGTTCCGCTCGATATGACCATCACGATCGGTGGGCAAGAGATCTTCAAGGGAACCGCTCAGTCGGTTATCGAAGCCGCGCAGAAGGGGTCCTGATGAGCACCACACAAGCACCCGAGGCCACTACCTCCACGAAGCCTGACAAGCAGTACGGCTTCTCCGTTTTGGTATCCGGCTTCGGACATATGTTCCGCGGATTCCTGCCATTCACCGTGGTGGCCGTGGTCAATGCTGTTATTCAGGCATTGCTCATCTGGTCGAATCCCATGGCCGAATGGTCGCCTGGTTTCATCGCACTTGCCGTGATCTCCTTCTTGGTGCTGCTGCTGGCGTTCTCTGCCATGAACGGCATCGCACTCCACACCGCAAGCAAGGGCCGGGTCAAGCTGGCTGAAGGACTGTCGTCCACCACGAAGAGCCTCGGCAACTTCACGGTGTGGTCCGTGCTGCTGTTCGCACTTGTCATGGTTGGACTGATCATCAATCCGTTCATCTCACTGCTGGTGCTATTTATCTTCCCGTTCCTGACGCTTGCAGCTAAGGACGGTAAGAAGAACGCGCTGGGTGCCAACTTCCGGACCATTGGCGGGCATCCCTTCCGCTGGATCATCACCACGGTCATCCTGGGTATTGCTGTCATCGTTGGCTACCTCATCAGCGCCGCATTCGGGTTCTTCATCAGTGGGGTGCTGGGTTCACTGTTCACCTGGGCCGTGTGGGGTGTCATTGCTGCCTGGACACTCAGTTCACTGGCTGCTCTGTACCGCAGTGGTCGAGCAGGTGCACCAGATGACGAAGTTGAGGGATCGGCGGCTCCGGCAGAACAGCTCCCCGATGCGTCACAGGCGGATGTGCCGCCGACGCAGGCAGACGTTCCGCCAGCAACCGCTTGATGACCTGTTAGCGACTGCACGATGAACGACTGTCGTGCGTGCGCCCAAATGGAGCGTCCGAACACTTTCAGCAGGCAATAACGGCCGTCTGAACCTTCATAATCAGGCATGCCCCGATCAGAGATCGATCCGCAGTTGCTGCAGAGCGAGAACGTCGCTGGTTTCGTCGAGTTCGCTGAACTGATTCACTCGGTTCAGGACATGACCGAAGAAGAGTTACGCCTCAAGGGTCTGCGGGTCGAGGGAACTCTGGATGAGGTCGACGATCCCGTCTTGCTGGGACCCGATGGCTCCCCAGTCGAAACCTGGCGAGAGGGCTACCCGTACGACGAGCGGATGAGTCGTCACGACTACGACGTCACGAAGCGACTGCTTCAGATTGAGTTGCTCAAGGTTCAGGAGTGGGTCAAAGAGACCGGCAGCAAAATCGTCATGGTCTTCGAAGGCCGCGATGCCGCCGGCAAGGGGGGCACCATCAAGCGATTCATGGAGCACCTCAATCCCCGCGGTGCCCGAGTGGTCGCACTCAGCAAACCGACTGACGAAGAAGTCACCCAGTGGTACTTCCAGCGCTACGTCAAGCATCTGCCGTCGGCGGGAGAAATCGTTCTGTTCGACCGTTCCTGGTACAACCGTGCCGGAGTTGAGCGCGTGATGGGCTTCTGTAGTGATGAGCAATATGACGAGTTCATGCATCAGGCACCGGAGTTTGAGCGGATGATCACCAAATCCGACACCATCTTGTTCAAGTTCTGGTTCTCGGTTTCCCGCAAGGAACAACTCACTCGCTTCACGATCCGACGCATTGACCCGGTTCGCCAATGGAAGTTGTCCCCCATGGATCTAGCCTCACTTGACCTATGGGATGCCTACACGAACGCAAAGTCCGCGATGATCGAACACACCTCAACCACCTACGCTCCCTGGACTGTGGTGCGCAGTAACGACAAGAAGCGAGCCCGCGTTGAAGCCATGCGCTGGGTACTTGCTCATCTTGACTATCCGGGCAAGGACGAGTCCGTGGTGGGAACTCCCGATCCGGCAATCGTCGGCCCGCCCGAGGTTGTGTACGAATACGAAGAGCATCCGCAGCAAGGACCAACCGGAGTCATTTAGTGACCGGCTC
>JBDHZU010000150.1:0-4314 GCA_039812085.1 Candidatus Nanopelagicales bacterium
GGCTGGCCACCTGGCTGGTCCTGCTCATTGCTTTTGCGGCAGCTTTGTCTCGCTCGCGCGCTGTGCGGTCACTTCCAGCACTGAGCGCCAGCGTGGTGCCACAGCTCGCATGCTCAGGGTGAACGGAAGTGTCGCGGCCAATGTGAATTTGGTTGACCGCTGCGCGAGGACACCGGCAGGTCGTTCTGCCGGTTTGAGTCGTCGAACCAAGGTGGCAGCGTCGGTTGCCATGCTGTCCAATATCAAGCGCTTCACCACGATCTGCGTGAAGCCGGCATTGGTTAACGCCAGCGTCAGCGAAGCCTGGCTAAAAAAGCGCACATGGGTGGGGTCCTCAAGCATCCACCAAGCGCCCTTGGAATGAACGAGCATGGCGCTGTCACCAGCAGGGGTAATGGCGTAGAAGCGCCCGTTGCTGTCCAACGTCTCTTGGATGGTGCGAAGGCTGTCCTGTAGGTCGGGGATGTGCTCAAGCACGTGAATGGCAGTCGCCACATCGATCGAACCAAGCCATGGCTTCAGGGCGGCAGACTGTGCGCCCAAACCACCGCGTACCAGCGTCAAGCGATCATTGACCTCATGAGTCTCGACGTTGGGGTCGAGTCCAATCACCTGTGCACCGGAAGCAGCGAGCTTCTTGGCCAGTAGCGGGTCGGGGCCGCACCCAATCTCCAACACGGTCGAGGAAGGCCCGATCCGGCCCGTTCTTCGTTGGAGACGGTTCGCGGTCAGTGCGATGCGAAGCGATCCCCCAGGGCCTTCGCCGTATTCATCTTCACGGGCTAGTGCCGGTGCATCGGACAAGGTGCGCAGCACATGTCCGCAACGTGGGCACTTGTGCAACAGGCATTCCGGGGATAGTTGCCAGTCCTGCATCTCAGTGGCACAGACTTCACATGTCATAGCGGGGATCCGATATTCAGCTCGCCAGCACGACGCTGTTGCTTGAGGTACGCAAAGGCAGCGATTGCTAATGCGTAACCGGATGCAATGCCTGGCCAGGGGTTATCGAGTACAAGTGCGGTGGTGGGAATTGACCAAAGGCTTGCGTTGCCAGCGATCCAGGCCAAGGGAGCTATCGCCATGCTGAGCAGACTGAGTTGGTACAGGCGGGAAACTCTGAGGCGCTTCACTTCTGCGACCACGCAAGTAACGGCGACTAATGCTGCTATCCACCAGCCACCGAAGCAGGCGGCTGAAACCGTAATGGCAATGGGTAAAGCGTGAGGTCGGTCGAAGAGGCGACTGAGCCGATGTCGATGAGCTGGCGTCCGTGCATGTCCGCTCACGGGTTCACCCACGATTGCTACGTTACGCAGCCTTCCAGGAGCCCAACACAGCAATAAGCACAACAGCAGCGACAGGATCGTGATCACTCGGGTTGGTAGCACACTTGCCTGCGGGGAATAGGTCAGAGTGACGGTGTGAGCCGCATTGGGCGACAGTAGGAATCCTGCTGCGTGGCCGTCCACGATGACCGGTTCGGCAGGCTTGCCATCAACTTCTGCCTTCCATCCTTCTGCCCAGTTCTGGCTGAACACTGCGTAGGTTTGGTTGGGAGAGGAATCGAAACGGGCAGTTGTCTTCGTGGCAGTCGAGTCCAACACTGTGGCGGTTGGCACGGACAAATCGGCCGTACCGGTATTCGCGCTAGGGTCACGGAAAATGAGGAAGTCAAGAGTCACCCCAGGCGCAGACCTTAACTGGTTGAGGCCAACACCCAAAGACACATTGCCGCAGGACGTGAACAGCCACGCATCTGCGGTGGGCTTGCCTTTCCAGGGTTTGACGCTGATTTCTTGTCCATTGTTGTACTCGATGACGTAGCACCCGTCGGACTTTTTGACGGTGGGAATGCCCCGCGCAGTGCCGAATGCGGGCATCGTCCGAGCCTGAGGCATCGTAACGTCGCGTTCCAGGCTTGCCTCAGAGTGTTGCGAGGTGGCCAGTGATCCAGACGTATCTCTCGATAGGGCAACAGTGATGGGTGTGAACGACATGGCTGCCTGTTGATTGGAATCGAGCCCGCGTGCCAGATCCGACAGTTGGGTTGGGGTCCGGACAACCGGGCTAAATCCAGCCTTACCGAGCACGATGTTGCGTACCTGTGTGACGGCATTAGCGCCACCTCGAGTTGAGACGAGTTCAAGGGAGACGGTTTGGCCCACAGCCCCGCCCATGTCAATGATGGCTTTGCCACTGGAATTGACCTTGCCGGTCTTTGACACATCCCCAACGGTGAGCTTGAAGGTATCCGCGCCAGTTGTGCCGGAGGTGGTATCGATAGTCACCTTGTCCACTGGCTGAGGATTATTGAGGTGTGCGGTCATCGTGGTGCCGGCAGCGGATTTCCAGCCGTCACCGATTTGCCAAGTGGTTTCCAGGCTGGGGTCAAACGCATACTGGACACCATCGGCTGAGGCGGAATTTTCTGCTGGCCCCTGCACCGTCACTGAGTCCGCACCCTGCCAGGTGAGGACGGATTGCTTGGATGTCTCATCGGCGTATAACACCCGGTTGTTTGCCAACGGGGTATCTGCGGATAACACCGCGCTGAAGGAATCTGTCAGCGTGTGATCATCGAAGTTGCGCCGCTGGTTCGTGTCGGTGATTACCAACTCGCGTTGTGGGCACAGTAGTTCAGCCAAAGATTGTGAGGTGAGGTCGCCGGCGTAACGGAAAGTACGGCTGGCGCCGAGGACACCAGTCGTGGCCAGGGTATTCAAGGAGAATCCGTCGCCATCGACGGTTGCCACGTTCGCGTATGACTCTGCTCTCACGATGCTGCCTGGGTTGTCGAGTTGGTAGAAGTGCAGCGGTGCGGTATCGGCGTCGTATCTCGTCAGGGGATTGTTCCGTAGTTCATCGCTTTGCACGATGTTTTGTCCGGGTATTCCTAAGGTGTTCGTTTCGGTGACGCCAGGGGCCTCATCGATGAGGCGTTCAACGGTGTACGGACGACCACCGTTGAACGCCTTCCAATTGACGTCATTCCGCAGGAAGAGATTACCTACACCCAGGTACCAGGAAGCTGCTGTGAGTGCTTGTGGGGTGAGGGTCCCTTCCTGGAGTTCTGTATCACTTGCCGCCAGCATGTTCGTCAGATAGGCAGAACCTGTGGGGAGAGTGGTGCGCAGCATGGAATGTCGAGTATCAAGCAATGAGAACGGCAAATCGTCGTAGCTGTCTGTAGACCAGTTGTATCGGGCAAGCACCTGACCAGGCAGCCACCACACTCTGTTGGTTGGTGACCCGCTCTCGAGTTTTTGCGACACCGTCGACCAGTACTCAGGAATGTCCCACCTTCCTGTGTATAGCTGGCCGATAGCTGCTGGTTGTGCCATCGCCGCGACGCAGCCGATGACAATGCCACCACCAATCAAGCGTTGTCCTAGAGTCCGCCAGCGTCCGGCGATAGACGCGATCGCGAAGGCACACAGCAGGCTCAAAGCTAAAGCAAGCCCAGCACCTGCCTTATTGGTGGTGCGGAAGGCAAGGGCGCCCGGCACCGTCTGGAAGATGAAGCCCAACACGCGCCCAAAAAGGGTGGGGTTGTTCGGCGGGAACTGGCCGAGCATCAGAATGGCCGCTGGAATCGCCATCCCTAGTGCCAGCGAGCGTGCCCGAAACTTCGTTATCGCAAGTCCCAATAGGGCGATTAAAGGGAATAAGAAGCTCGCGATGATGATGAATGGGTTGGACAGGTACCCCATGAATCCCGGTTGCCAGGGGCCGGTGACGGCGCTTTGGCCATAGGTCGTCCACATGCCAAGGCCGCGCAGCACCTCCGCATAGGAAGAAACGTTGTTGATGGTTTCCAGGGTCTCGGTGTTCTCCACGATGGAGTTAGCTGCCGACATGCTCAACAGCGCCGGGATCAACCAGTACAGCGAGACAGCGATAAAGAGCACGCTGATTCGTATCAACGACTTAACAATGTGACGCCAAGGAAGCAGGTCCCGACGGGCGGTCCACCAGACGAGGGCGGGGACCACGATCAGCTGCATGATGGGAACGACTCCGGTGTTCATCCCGGACATACAGAAGAAGATGAGTGCACTTGCTGCCGGCCAACGCCAGCCGCCATGACTGACGGCACGACTGATGCAGATCAGTAGCCAAGGAAGCAGCGAGTACGGCAACTGGATAGCAAGCTGCGAAGCTCCAACGATGGCGTAGGGATTGGCGACAAAGAAGGCTGCCATCGCCACTCTCATCACCGGGGTGGTTTTGCCCGGTACGACCTCTCGGAGAAAGCGAACAGCTCCTAGTGCGCCCAAGAGGACGAGGATGAGCTTGGTCATCCGCATGGAC
>JBDHZU010000151.1:0-4285 GCA_039812085.1 Candidatus Nanopelagicales bacterium
TGCCCACTTCACGTTGCGGTACCGAGACCAGAGAACAGCGGTTGATCTACTCGTCGTGGGAGAACACCAAGCGGCAAATGCGGCAGCGGCAGCGGCAGCCGGTCTGGCAGCGGGGCTAGAGCTAGATGCGATTGCTGCCGCCTTGTCTGGTGCTACTGCATCGAGTCGTTGGCGGATGGAAGTCAGCACGACTGATAGCGGGGTCACCGTTGTCAATGATGCGTATAACGCGAATCCAGAATCGATGGCTGCTGGCTTGAGATCAGCCGCTGCGATGGCGGCAACAGGCAAGCGATGGGCAGTGATCGGAGCTATGGCCGAACTTGGTCCGGTCACGACTGAGGCGCACGAACAAGCGGGAAAGCTCGCTGCAGAACTGGGATATGACGCGATTGTTGCGGTGGGATCGGTCGGCCCAGACGTTGTTAACGGTGTTGCGCTGACAAGTCCGGGCAGCAATGTCGGTACGGTGACGCCGGTGGCTGATGCCGATGCGGCCATCGCAGTGCTCACCGATCAATTGCAGGCAGGGGATCTCGTGTTCATCAAGGCCTCGCGATCCACGGGACTTGAGCGAGTTGCTCAGGCGCTCTTGGGTGAGCAGGTGGCGACGTCGTGATCTTCGTCCTCGTTTCTGGTGGAACCGCACTGATCGTTGCCCTGCTGGGCACCCCCCTGGTCATCAAAGTCTTGCGTCGCCGTGGCCTACAACAGGCGATTCGGGTATCCACCATCGATGAGCCGTACCCCGAGCATGCCGGAAAACTCGGTACCCCCTCGATGGGTGGCGTGGCCATCATCATCGCGATCTTGCTGGGCTACCTGGCCTCACACCTAGTGTCTGGGCGTGGCCCGAGCGCATCGGCTCTATTGACCCTCTACCTGGCGGTTGGGCTGGGTGTAGTGGGTGCCATCGACGACTACATGAAGGTCTTCAAACAGCGTTCGACCGGAATCCGGGCACGGACGAAGCTCATCGGGCAAGCCTTCGTGGCCTTGACCTTTGCGTGGTTGAGTATCCAATTCCCCGATGCCACCGGGGCGACTCCGGCTTCGCGGGCGATCTCATTCGTCCGGGATACCTCATTGGTATTGCCGGTCGCGCTGTTCCTGTTATGGATTTGGTTCCTGGTGACAGCGACGACGAACGCGGTGAACCTCACTGACGGTTTGGATGGCCTGGCTTCCGGTGCAGCGGCGATGACGTTCGTGGCCTACACCCTGATTTCGGTCTGGCAATACGGCCAGAGTTGCAGCTTCGGCATCTTCACTCGGTGCTACGACGTCCGCGACCCCTTGGACATGGCCGTTGTTGCTGCCGCCGGTGCCGGCGCGTGCGTTGGCTTCTTGTGGTGGAACACCTCACCCGCCCAAATCTTCATGGGGGACACCGGTTCGCTCGCTCTTGGCGGCGGCATCGTTGCGATGGCGATCATGACGCAAACCGAACTGTTGCTCGTTCTGTTCGGTGGTCTGTTCGTGCTGATTGTCTTGTCAGTGATGGGCCAGGTCGGTTCCTACAAGCTGACCGGGCGACGCATGCTGCGGATGGCCCCGCTGCATCACCACTTTGAGATGAAGGGCTGGAACGAGGTCACCATCGTCGTCCGGTTCTGGATTCTGCAGGCATTGTTTATCGGAGCGGGTCTGGCACTGTTCTACGGCGAGTGGGTCCGTGACTGACCCGGACTTCCTCGATCCCCATTTCGGAACCCGACCAACTGACTGGTCAGGGGTTCGAGTCACCGTCGTTGGGATCGGAATAGCGGGATACGCCTGCGCCGACGTGCTCATGCAACGAGGTGCCAGCGTCACCATCCTGGACGCTGCCGATGGACCCAGTCAGCAGGAGCGGGCGAACATTCTGGGAATCCTGGGTGCTCGAACCGTCCTGGGGACGACTCCTACGCTGCCCGCCGATACCCAGTTGCTTGTCGTGTCGCCAGGGCTGCCACCGCATGCGTCGATCGTGACCGATGCGTTGGCGGCGGGAATCCCGGTGTGGGGGGAGCTTGAGGTTGCCTGGCGAATCCGAGGAGAGAACGCGGCCCCCTGGTTATTCGTGACCGGAACCAACGGCAAGACCACAGCGACGCTGATGCTGGAGTCGATCCTGCGCAATGCCGGTTTACACACCGCAGCTGTTGGCAACATCGGTGTCAGCTTGGTGGAAGCCGTCAATTCGGGGGAGCCGTTCGATGTGTTGGCGGTGGAGGTAGGCGCTCCGCAGCTGCCGTTCGTTCACTCCGTCAGTCCGCAGGCTGCGGCCTGCTTGAACCTGGCTGAAGACCATGTTGACCACTTTGGATCCTTCGAGGCATACCGGTCAGCCAAGGCCAAAGTCTTCGAACGCACCCAACTGGCCTGCCTGTACAACGTGGAAGATCCAGCAACCGAGCTGATGGTGCAAGAAGCCGACGTGATTGAAGGTTGTCGAGCAATCGGTGTCACGCTGGGTATGCCGGGTCCGTCCATGCTTGGGGTGGTGGAAGACGTACTGGCGGATCGCGCCTTTATCGAGAATCGGTCCACCCATGCGCAAGAAATCGGAACGGTCGCCGATGTTCATC
Organism: Candidatus Nanopelagicales bacterium; assembly: GCA_039812085.1. Lineage (GTDB taxonomy): Bacteria > Actinomycetota > Actinomycetes > S36-B12 > UBA10799 > JBDHZU01. Next base: position 2,571 of record JBDHZU010000151.1, read on the forward strand.
CACCTGCACCGCATAACGTGTCGAACGCGTTATTTGCCGCTGGACTGGCACGTGCCCACGGGGTATCACCGGCGGCAGTGACAGCTGGACTGCGCTCGTTTGTTCCGGCTGGACACCGAATTGCGACTGTTGACGTGGTCGACGGCGTTACCTATGTCGACGATTCCAAGGCGACGAACTGTCACGCAGCCGAGACCAGCCTGAAGGCGTATCCCCAGGTGGTGTGGATCGCCGGTGGCCTGGCTAAGGGGCAGCAGTTCGATGATCTCGTACAAGGAACAGCTGAACACCTGTCAGGAGTCGTCCTGCTGGGGCAAGATCGTGGGGTTATCGCCGAAGCTCTGGCTCGACACGCGCCGAAAGTGCCCGTAGTCGAGGTGGATTCGACGGACACTAATGCAATGGCGCAGGTCGTCGAGCATGCTCGACGACTGGCAACGCCAGGCGACACCGTGCTCTTGGCACCAGGGTGTGCGTCTTGGGACATGTTCCGGGACTACGCGCAACGTGGTGATGCATTCGCGGCGGCAGTCAAGGAATTGCCGGGGGAACACGGAGCCGCCAGCACAGGGGATTAGTACCAACGGGAGGAGCACGATGGCGTCATCGCGTTCTGTTCCCACGAGTTCTCGTCGCCGGAGCTCGAAGCCACACGATCCACGCCCACAATCGCAACTCGGTGCACTGTTCTGGGGTGCGCGCCAAGCGATTAAACGGGCCTGGACTCATCCCATGTCTGACTATGGCTGGTTGCTGGGCGCAATCTTGTTGCTGACCTCTATTGGCTTGGTCATGGTCTTGTCCGCTTCCACGGTGGTGTCTTATCGGCAGTACGACTCGACGTACTCAATCTTTCTGCGCCAGCTGATCTTTGCTGTCGTTGGTCTCGGCGGGATGATGGCGCTGTCCCGAGTACCGGTTCGCTACTTCCGTCGAGCGGCATGGGTGATGTACTTCGCCTCGGTCGTTGGCCTATTGCTGGTGTTCGTCCCGGGAATCGGTGTGGCGGTCAATGGTCAGCGCAACTGGATCGCGATTGGCCCCATCGGTGGACAGCCCAGTGAATTCGCAAAGTTCGCCCTCGTTGTGTGGGTGGCCAATCTGTTGGCAACCCGATGGCGAACCGTGGATAGCTGGACTCGGCTCCTGTGGCCGCTCGCACCTGCGGTGGGTGTTGTGCTGGTCCTGGTCTTGCTAGAAGGCGACTTGGGAACTGCCCTGGTCATCATGCCGATCATCGCGGGAATGCTGCTGATGTTCGGTGCGCCTGCCCGCCTCTTTGGCTGGATGGGTGCCGGAGCGGTGACGCTCATCGCCGCCATGTCGATCACCACGCCTTATCGACTCGCCCGCTTGGCCACTTGGCTCGACCGCGGATCGGACCCAACCGGTACCGGCTGGCAGGTAACCCACGGCATGTACGGGCTGGCTAGTGGTGGCTGGTGGGGTGTGGGCCTGGGTGGTAGCCGAGAGAAATGGGGCTATCTGCCCGAGGCACAGACCGACTTCATCATTGCTGTCATCGGCGAAGAACTCGGACTGATGGGAACCCTGTCCATCCTGGGACTGTTCACCATCGTCGCCATCATGCTGGCCCGAATCGCTATGAACACCAACAAGCCATTCGTCATGCTGGCGACGTCTGGCGTGGCTGTTTGGGTGGTGGCGCAGGCGATCATCAACGTTGGTGCCGTGGTTGGCGTGTTTCCGATTAC
>JBDHZU010000152.1:0-4207 GCA_039812085.1 Candidatus Nanopelagicales bacterium
GTCGTCGGTCACCGTTCATCCTCACGTATGCAGAACAGTTCGCCGTGCGGTTTGGGGGGATGTCTGAACACACGTCAGACCAAAAGGCACGCTGACGAATCGTAGGCAGGTCACTGACTAAGTTGGCGGTAACGCCGCGCCCAGTACAGCAATGGCCGCTGACCTGGTTGTGGATCGTCTAGGTCCAGATTTGGGGTCCGATCCTCTAGGGACAGCACTTCTCCCACGATGATCGTGTGGTCACCGGCGTCGTATTCCACGATGGTGCGAGCCTCGATCACCGCCAGTGCTCCGTCGAACACGATGTTTCCGGTGAGTTCTGCCCGAGTGTGCGGATGCAGATCAAATTGAGCAACCAGAGGCCGACCAGGTGTGGCGAACCAACTCGCCGTCGGACGCATCGAGTCCGGCAGGATCGACACTGCCCAGGTCGCCCCCATCCCCTTCTCTGCCATCGTGTCGTGGAAACGAGTTCCTTTTTCCACACAGAACAAGACCTGCATGGGGTCGATGGACACGCTGGTGAACGAGGTCGCGGTCATCGCGTGGTCAAACCCATCGGCCTGGGTGGTGACGACGACAACGCCGGAGGCATATCGAGAGGCAACGTCTCGATACAGCTCAGGGTCCAGCGGTTGTGCCATTGCTCAGTCGCTGATCCCGGCGAATAGGTCGGTTTCCAGACCCAACGTCTCGTCTCGTTCGCCCAGAGTTCCCTTGACCAGGCGGAAGTGCTCAAAGCCCATTGGGGAGTCTTTGTGGTCGATCATCGCGAAGAACCCAGCGGACATGTCGATCTGCGTCGGGTAGGCCCGCATGGCTGCTGCTTTGTTCGGCACGTATTCGCTGCCGTCGATAACAGAGGTGATGAGGTCGTCGTCGCAGCCGAAGGGAATGTCCTCGGGGTCCATCTTGGCGAATTCGCTGGTGTCGCCATTGGCACGCATCATGTCGATGCCTGCTTTGATCATCGACTTGCCTAGTGCCGTCCAGTAGACCTTGGGGATGTCCCATGCCTCGCCCAATTCGGGGCGGAAGGTAGGGGCGGCTGCGAGTTGGGTGGCATACATCGCGGTGCGGTGGGCCTGGATGTGATCAGGGTGTCCATAGCCCCCGAAGTCGTCGTACGTGATGAGCACCTGCGGTTTGACTTCACGAATGACGGGGACGAGTTCGAGTGCGGCAGTGAGCAGGTCGGTCTGCCAAAAGCAGTCGTCGCGCTTGTTGGACTCCACGCCCATCATGCCGCTGTCACGGAATCGACCTTCTCCACCAAGCAATCGCCAATCCGTGACACCCAAGGCGTCCATGGCAGCACTCAGTTCGGTGATTCGGTGTGCACCAAGTTCGTCTTGCTGGTCGGCAGCCAGGTGTTCCAAATCTGGAACCAGGATCTCGCCTTCTTCACCCAAGGTGCAGGTCACCAGCGTGACCTCAGCGCCTTCGGCTACGTACTTGGCCATGGTGGTGCCACTGCCAATGGTTTCGTCATCGGGGTGCGCGTGGACAAGCATCAGCCTGCGGTCAGCGGTCATAGCGTCCAAGCCTACGTCGCTGGCTCTGCGACCGCGATCGGCACTAACGCCTGGACAACTCGCGCTGGAGGAATTCGGCTTGTAACACCAATAGATTTTCCGCAACTTCCTCTTGCGGGGTCATGTGCGTGACGTTGGCCAACGGGACAAAGGTGTGTGCTTTGCCTGCGGCGGTCAGTGCGCCAGATAGTTGCAGCGAATGTGCGACGACAACGTTGTCATCCGCCAAACCATGAATGATCATCAGCGGTCGTTTCAGCTCGCTGGCAAGTGGAAGCAGGCTGCTGGCGTCGTAATCCTCGGGATGCTCGTCCGGGTGCCCGAGGTACCGCTCGGTGTAGGCCGTGTCGTACAGCCGCCACTCAGTCACTGGCGCACCAGCAACAGCTGCATGGAACACATCAGGCCGACGAAGAACCGCGAGCGCAGCCAGGTAACCCCCGAATGACCATCCTGTGATGCCGACTCGTTCCAGATCAATGTCGTCACTGAATCGTTCAGCGACCGCATGCAACGCATCGATCTGGTCGTCAAGCGCTGGGGTCGCCAGATCTGTCTTGATGGTTCGTTCCCACTCGGGACCGCGCCCGGGCGAACCGCGACCGTCGGCAACGATGACGCAGAACCCTCGGTCGGCCAGCCACTGAGTTTCGGCGAATGCGCGACCAGAGCGCAGTACACGTTGGGCATGGGGTCCGCCGTACGGATGCATGATGACTGGCAGCTTGCTCGACCCAGGAACGTGCCCGGTCGGCCACTGCACACTGATTGCCAAGTCACGTTTTCCGGCCCGTAATAGCTCGCCAGACAACTCAACCGGAGGGATCCATGCATTCGACGCAATGTCCGACGAACGTTCCGGTTGGTCGAGATTGACGACCGCTCGTTGAACCTCGAATGTTCCGTAGCGACTAGTCACGACGACTGCCGTGGAACCGCTAACGGTGGCGCTGCGATACACATCGTTGTCAGCATCGATCAGTCTCATCAACGATCCATCTGTATGCCGCCGAATCAGTACTGACCCAGTGGGATCACAGTGAGCGGCGATCACCCAGCCATGTTCAGTCACAGCAACCAAACCGCGCGCGAACCACCCATCGTCCAACGACTCAACAACGTGTGGACCGGTGACGAGTTCTCCATCGCTTCCCCAACACGGGGTACCAGGAAGTAGCTCCACCCACTGTGAATCGTGTTGCTCATCCACGAGTTCTCGTTGTCCATCCGCCTGGATGGAGTAGGTCTGCAGGGTGGTCTGTTGCCGATTGATCACGGTGACTAGCGCGGGCCCACCACTCCAGGTGACATCAACGATGTATTCCGCGTCCTGCGGCAAGGTGATCAAGGTTTGGGTGTTGTCAGACAGCGAAAACAACCACAACGTGGTGTCTGCATTTGCGGTTCCTGCTGCGGGATAACGAACAGCGGTCGGCTCACTAGTTGGCTGCGAAGGGTCGGAAATGAACCAGGTCGATACCGGTTCGGTATCTACTCGTTCCGCGATAATTGCGTCGGATTCCGGGGACCACCAGAAACCTCGTACTCGATCGAACTCCTCGGCTGCAGCAAAGTCAGCCAGACCCCAGGTCACGGTTTCTGCGGCTGGCTCTGCAAGCACGTGCGGCAACTCGTCGGCGTCGAGCGGCTGGTGCCACAACGCACCATCACTGATCCAGGCAACCTGTGCACCGTCCGGGCTGATTCGCGGATCAATCACCGGGTTGTCAGTGGGTAATGGTCTGACTGAACTGTCAGTCCCTGTAGACCCCACATCAACAACGAACAACTGACCCGACAGCGCGCAGACGACTCGTTTGCACTGCGCATCGGCAGAGAAAGCAGTGACTCCTGAGCTTGTCTCACGTAGACGTTCTCGACGCGCCCGCTCGGCAGCAGGCAGGTCTTCGTTGTCGCCAATCAGAGTTGCGGGATCGAGCACTGTGCGTTCCTGCCAGCTATCCCCCACACGATCCAGCGCAAGCAGGCAGTTCACCGCATCGTCGCCCGCCTTGGACCGAGTGAACAGCACGCGATCCTCATCGGCAGAGATGACGAAGTGGCCGGGGGCGCCCAACCGGAATCGCTGAGTCCGTGCCTGCTGTCGGGGGAACGAATCGCTCACGCGACAGATACTGCCCGGTCAATACCTGTCACCGCAGGATGCAGGACTCAACGATTACCGCAGACCGCTCACACCGTCGACTGTTAACCGCTGACCCTTAGACCCAACATGAGTGATGACGACCTTGTGCTTCTTGGACGAACTCCAGGCGCCCGCCCAGCACACGAATCGGGAACCCGCCTTACCGCTCGTCGTGACCGTACGGACGGTCTTACCGTCCACCACGATCCGAGCCTTTGCGGCCTTGGCAGATCGAGCAAGCACTACGGCGACTCGGGAACCTGTGACGGTAAACGTGGCCTTGGACTTCTTGGCCGTGGTGGTCTTGGCAGTTCCCAGCGTGCCGCCGGAAATTGTCTTCCACTTTCCGCTCCGAGGCACCTTCGATGTGGGAACAGCGGTACCGGTCAGAGCGCGCGAAGCAGTGGTGGCGCGACCCGCACATCCCAGGGCGGAGACGGTGTGGGTCGTCTTGCCCGACAAACGCACAGGGGTGGTGATAGTGCGAGTTCCCCAGTAGGCGTCAATGACTTGCCATCCATCCGCA
>JBDHZU010000153.1:0-4113 GCA_039812085.1 Candidatus Nanopelagicales bacterium
ACTGTTAATCGGCAGGTTGTTGGTTCGAGTCCAACTCGGGGAGCTTCGGAATCAGTTGCTCAACGGGCACTCCCGTTAGCTCAGAAACGGCGACGATCTCACTCAGCGAGATCGTGACAACCCCGTTCAGCCTTTGAGAAATCTGCGGGTTACTCAACTCCCAAACCGGAGCTAAATCTTTTTGGCGCAGACGCTTGCGCGCCATCGCCGCCAGGATCTCGTTGCTAGTGCACGCGCAAACGATTCCCCCAAACGTCTTAGTTCGTGCCTGTGAATCAACCAGAGCTGCGGACTTTTAATCCAAAGTTTGTAGCTTTTGGATTCCCACAGCCCTGGGTGTCGGCGACACGCCAGTTGACACCTGGTGTATCGCGATATATCGTAAACATATCGAGATACACCGAAGGGTGAGCTCGACATGGAAAGAGATGAGCAGCGAACGGCCTCATCACAAGGAAAGGAAACACCATGAATACCCCAAACTTTGATCCCGAAGAATCATTGCGCCGCAACCGTCATCCCCGTGGCCCACGTGGTCGAGGCCCTCGTGGATTCGACCCACGGATGCAGGCTCAGGCGGAAGCATTCGGTTTTGGTTATGACTTCACTGGTCAAGCTGACGGTCGTCGTCGACCTGGACGAGCTGAGCGCGAGGCGTTTGGTTTCGGTCCTGATGCAGGATTTGGCCCACGATTCGGACCTGGCCCCGGTGGGCCTCGACGCGGACGTGGGCGTGGACGCCGCGGAGATATCCGTACGTCGATCCTCTTGCTGCTTTCAGAACGGCCCATGCACGGCTACGAGATGATTCAAGAACTTGCCGAACGCACAGGTGGGTTGTGGAAACCCAGCCCCGGTTCGATCTACCCGACGCTGCAGTTGCTGGTTGACGAAGGCCTCATCGCGGAAAAGGAATCCGATGGTGGTCGGAAGCTGTTCGACATCACCGATGAAGGTCGGGAAGCTGTCACCGCTGTGGCGACCCCGCCGTGGGAGCAGATCTCGGGTTCAGTCGACCCGAATCGCGCCAGCCTCATGATCGCCATGAAGCAGTTGGCAGGAGCGGTCAAGCAGTCGGCAATGACGGCTACGCCCGAACAACTCACTCGAATCCTGGGGGTCGTGAACGAAGCCCGCAGAGAGGTCTACGCAATTCTGGGAGAGCCAGTGACTGCCGAGACCGGTGAAACATCGGACAAAACCGAGTGAATTGATTGGCATGCAAGTGTGAGTTGAACCCGGTGAATCTGCCTGAAATTAGACAGACTGGGCAATGTGAGTACCTCACCGGACGACCCCACAACGAGTTCGTCGAGTTCTACTGAACCTGCTGCACCAGAACAACAACATCGACGGTCACACCGATTAGGTTTCTTCACCTTTGTCGGAGTGGCCGTCGTTGCTTTGGGCTTGATCGCGGCTGGGGTCATCGGACTGAAAATCTGGAAGGGCGATAAGAACACCGAGAAAGCCCAGCAAGCATTGGAAGCTTTCTATACGCCGCCGAACACTCTTCCGGATAAACCGGGAGTGATCATCCGATCTGAACCACTGGATAACGTGACCGTCGAGGGTGGCCAGGGGTACCGCGTCCTCTACACCACGACAACGGCCAATGGTTCGATCGCGGCGGTCTCTGGAATGGTCTTCATCCCCACGGCAGCTCAGTCGGGTGACCGCAAAGTTCTGGCATGGGCGCACGGCACTGTGGGGCTTGCACCTCAATGCGCTCCAAGTCGCACCGACAATCCGGTTTCGGCGATGACGGATTTCTTGCCACTGGCGATGCAGCAAGGCTGGGTTGTGACCGCAACCGATTACCTCGGCCTTGGTACCCCAGGGCCCAAAACTTTCCTCATTGGAACGCAAGAAGCAGCAGACGTGGTGAATAGCGTCCGTGCCGCTCGACAGATGCCCGGTGCGCAAGCGGGTACTGACTGGGCAGTATGGGGGCATTCACAGGGTGGTAACTCATCTCTTTGGACTGGCGATTTGGCCAGCAAGATCGCCCCCGAACTCCATCTCAAAGCGGTTGGCGCTGCTGCCCCGGCAGCAAAACTGTTGACTTTGGTGGAACAGGTATGGAGCACTGTCACCGGTTGGGTGATCGGGGGAGAAGCTGCGGTTTCATTCACGGACTACTACGGCGGGACTGCATTCACTGACTCGTTGACATCATCCGGGCAGCGCTCATTGGCAAGCTCTGATGACGAATGCATCATCCAGTCGGCGATCGAAAGCAAGGCGCGCGATGCTTTAGGGCAGCAGTTCTTCACCTCCAACCCCATCGAGAATCCTGCTTGGGTGCGGGCTGCTCAAGAGCAAACCCCTACGCCTCCCGCTGATGTGCCGGTCTTCGTTGCCGTCGGTACGGCCGATTCTGTTGTCGCGCCTGGGTCAAACGCGCAATTGCAGGAACAGTGGTGCAAGGCCGGGACCGATCTCACCATGTTGTGGCTCGGTGGTTTGGACCATGTGCCGACAGCAGGTGCGGCTGGACCGTCTTATATCGAGTGGGCAGCCAACCGATTCGCTGGAAAACCGGCTACTCGGAACTGTCAGTTCCCGCCCGCCGTGACACCGTTACCGGATGTGACGCCGTCGGCTTCGGTTAAGGAACAAGCGAAGGCATTGCCGACCCCGTCAGCGTTGGACACCCAGTAAGAGCGCTACTTCAGACTGCTAAAGGTGTCGCACTGGCGGTAGTCGCCGGTGTTGTATCCCTGCTGGAACCACTGTTGGCGCTGTTGCGATGTTCCGTGCGTGAATGCATCGGGATTCACGCGCTGCCCCGCACCGCGTTGAATCGCATCGTCACCGACAGCGGCGGCAGCTCGCATCGCTTCTTGGAACTCTTGTTGCGTGATTTGAATGTTCCCGCGGTCTGATGCCAAGCGACCAAAGACGCCTGCGAAGCAGTCCGCCTGAAGTTCCATCGCGACGGAGTATTGGTTCGCCATCTTCGGGTTACGTTGCTGTGCCGCTCGAACCTTCTTCTCGATGCCGAGCTGATTCTGCAAGTGGTGACCAACTTCGTGAGCGGCGATGTACGCCTGTGCATATCGTCCCTGCGCACCAAGTTGGTTCTGTAGTTGGTTCAGGAAGTTGAGATCGAAGTACACCCGCGAATCGCCAGGGCAATAGAACGGACCCATATTCGCGCTAGCGGCACCACACGCAGTGTTAGTGCTGCCGTTGAAGAACACCAGCTTTGGCGGGGTGTAGTTGCTTCCGAGCACGCTCGACCACACCTCGTTGGTTTCATTCATGACCTTCAAGACGTAACAGTCGTCGTACTCGGTGATGCCGTTCGGTTGAGAGCAGCGAGCTTTGAGGTCGGCAGTCGAAACAGTTCCGGTTTGGCTGCCAGATCCGCTGCCCTGCTGACTTTGCATTTGATTGAGGATGTCGTTGATGCCGCCGGAACTGGAACCGCCGCCCCCCATGCCCCCGACGAGTAGGAACAGGAGCATCCCGATGATCCCTAGACCACCTGCGCCAGCGCCGATCGCACCGCCACTCATGCCACGACGGTCGTCGAGTTGGCTGGTATCGATGTTGTTGTCGTCGAACTGCACGTGCGACCTCCTGATTAGATGCCAAACGCTACCTGCCAAGCGCGCGTATTGCCTTGTCACAGAAACGCTATTGGATCTACCCCGGCGGTACGACGTGGTCAGGTAGTGCTCCCATTACAGTTGGCCAAGTCCAGGGGCAGTAGCTCAGTTGGTTAGAGCAGCGGACTCATAATCCGTCAGGTCGTCCGTTCGAGTCGGACCTGCCCCACAACGTTCGGAGCGACGGCTAAGCAGGCAACGGTGCGCCTGAGGCGGTTCAATGACGACCATGGACAGGCCGATCCAGCGTGTGCAACGCAGGCGTCACCAACGACACCTTGTTAAGCCACAGCGGTTGACCGATCTGGAACCTAAGCAGCAGGCGAAGGTTCTGTTCTATGCCGGGCTGCGGGTCATTGCCGCTTGGGCCGTACTCGCAGCTGTTTACCTGCTACCTAGCGAGCAATCTTTCGGCAATGCCCCGATCTGGTTGCGCATGATTGTGGCAGCCAGCATGTTTATTACTGTCTTTGTGCTGTTTGTCCGCGGTATCTAT
>JBDHZU010000154.1:0-4087 GCA_039812085.1 Candidatus Nanopelagicales bacterium
GGTGGTCGTGTGAAGGACCTGCCTGGTGTGCGTTACAAGGTCGTTCGCGGCTCGCTGGACACCCAGGGCGTGAAGAACCGTAAGCAGGCCCGCAGCCGCTACGGCGCAAAGCGCGAGAAGGGTTGATCCGCGATGCCACGTAAAGGTCCCGCGCCAAAGCGCCCCATCATCGTTGACCCCGTCTACAGCTCGCCGCTGGTGAGCCAGCTTGTGAACAAGGTGCTGTTGGACGGTAAGAAGTCCACTGCTGAGTCGATCGTCTATGGCGCCTTGGAAGGTTGCCGCGAGAAGACCGGCACCGATCCGGTTGCCACGCTCAAGCGCGCGCTGGACAACGTCAAGCCCGCCCTGGAGGTCAAGAGCCGTCGCGTCGGTGGCGCGACCTACCAGGTGCCGGTTGAGGTGAAGCCTGCTCGTGCAAACACCCTGGCGCTTCGCTGGCTGATCAACTACTCGCGCGATCGTCGTGAAAAGACGATGACCGAGCGTCTGATGAACGAGATCCTCGATGCTTCCAACGGCCTTGGCGCCGCTGTCAAGAAGCGCGAAGACACCCACAAGATGGCCGACGCCAACAAGGCGTTCGCGCACTACCGCTGGTAGTCCCCACCTACTTACCGCCGATTCGAAACTAACCAGGAGCTCACCGTGTCGACCAAGACCGCTTCCGACCTCGCCAAGGTCCGCAACATCGGGATCATGGCGCATATCGACGCGGGCAAAACCACCACGACTGAGCGCATCCTGTTCTACACCGGTATCAACTACAAGATCGGCGAGGTGCACGAAGGCGCCGCGACGATGGACTGGATGGAGCAGGAGCAGGAGCGCGGAATCACCATTACTTCCGCAGCTACCACCTGCCACTGGAACGGCTACCAGATCAACATCATCGATACGCCTGGCCACGTGGACTTCACCGTTGAGGTAGAGCGCTCGCTGCGCGTACTCGACGGTGCCGTTGCCGTCTTCGACGGTGTTGCCGGTGTTGAGCCACAGTCAGAGACTGTCTGGCGGCAGGCGGACAAGTACGGCGTTCCGCGTATGTGTTTCATCAACAAGCTCGATCGAACTGGTGCTGACTTCTACATGTGTGTCGACACCATCGTTTCCCGCCTCGGTGCCACGCCTCTGGTTCTCCAGATTCCGATTGGTGCCGAGGCCGATTTTCTTGGTGTCGTTGACCTGGTGCAGATGAAGGGCTTGGTGTGGTCCGAGGAAACCAAGATGGGCGAGGAATACTCGACCGTCGACATCCCGGCCGACCTTGCTGACAAGGCTGCGGAATACCGCGAAAAGCTGATCGAAACCATCTCCGAGAACGACGACGAAATGATGGAAAAGTTCCTCGAAGGAGAAGAGCCTTCGCTGGAGGAACTGAAGGCTGCGATCCGTCGCGCCACCCTGGCCGGCACCGTCACTCCGGTTCTGACTGGTTCCGCCTTCAAGAACAAGGGTGTTCAGCCCATGCTGGATGCCGTCGTTGACTACCTGCCTTCCCCACTAGACGTGGAAGCCATCGCTGGGCACAAGCCGGGCAACGAAGATGTCGAGATCGAGCGCAAGCCGGATTCCTCCGAGCCGTTCGCCGCACTGGCATTCAAGATTGCCGCTGATCCTCACCTCGGAAAGCTCACCTACGTTCGTATCTACTCCGGCACTTTGACTGCTGGCTCTTCAGTACTGAACTCGGTGAAGGACCGCAAGGAACGCATCGGCAAGGTCTACCGAATGCACGCCAACAAGCGCGAAGAGATCGAGTCGGTCGGCGCGGGTGAGATTGTGGCGGTGATGGGTCTGAAGGACACCACCACTGGTGACACCTTGTGCGACCCGAGCAACCCGGTCATCCTCGAATCAATGACGTTCCCCGCCCCGGTGATCGAGGTTGCCATCGAGCCCAAGACCAAGGGCGACCAAGACAAGCTGGCCACCGCGATCCAGCGTCTCTCCGATGAAGATCCGACCTTCCGCGTCCACACCGACGAGGAGACTGGCCAGACGATCATCGCCGGTATGGGCGAGTTGCACCTGGACATCCTGGTTGACCGCATGCGTCGCGAGTTCAACGTCGAGGCCAACGTGGGTAAGCCGCAGGTCGCTTACCGCGAGACTCTGACCAAGGCACTGGACAAGGTCGAATACACGCACAAGAAGCAGACCGGTGGTTCCGGTCAGTTCGGTCGCGTGATTATGTCCATCGAGCCCAACGCGCTGCCCCCGGGCACCGAGCCAGACGAAGACGACAAGCGCAACGAAGCTGGTTACGAGTTCGTCAACAAGGTCACCGGTGGACGTATCCCGCGCGAATACATCCCAAGCGTCGATGCGGGTTGCCAGGAAGCCATGGAAAACGGCATTCTCGCTGGCTTCCCCATGGTGGACGTCAAGGTCACCCTGCTCGACGGTGCCTACCACGACGTTGACTCCTCGGAAATGGCGTTCAAGATCGCCGGTTCGATGGCGTTCAAGGATGGGGCACGCCGCGCTGGACCAGTCCTGCTGGAGCCGGTCATGGCCGTCGAGGTCACCACACCAGAAGACTTCATGGGCGACGTCATCGGCGACCTGAACTCCCGCCGCGGTCAGATCCAAGCGATGGAAGAACGCCAGGGCTACCGCGTGGTGAAGGGCCTTGTTCCGCTGAGCGAAATGTTCGGTTACGTCGGCGACCTTCGCTCTCGTACGCAGGGTCGAGCCAGCTACTCCATGCAGTTCGATTCGTACGCACAAGTTCCCAACAACGTGGCCGAGGAGATCATCGCCAAAGCCAAGGGTGAGTGAGTGATTAGCAATCACCCGAAACGGGCATCACTGCCTATACATAACTGAACACCTATAGACCACAACTCAAGTAGCTACTGACAACCCACCAATCCAAGGCCGCACCACCCAGGCGCGGAAGCGGAAGAAACCATAAGGAGGCCCTCGTGGCAAAGGCGAAGTTCGAGCGGACCAAGCCTCACGTCAACATCGGCACCATCGGTCACATTGACCACGGCAAGACGACGCTGACGGCAGCGATCACCAAGGTGCTGCATGACAAGTACCCGGATCTGAACGAGGCATCTGCCTTCGACATGATCGACAAGGCGCCGGAAGAGCGCCAGCGCGGTATCACCATCTCCATCGCGCACGTTGAGTACCAGACCGAGTCGCGTCACTACGCACACGTCGACTGCCCCGGTCACGCGGACTACATCAAGAACATGATCACCGGTGCCGCCCAGATGGACGGTGCAATCCTCGTGGTTGCCGCCACCGACGGTCCGATGCCGCAGACCAAGGAACACGTCATCCTGGCTCGCCAGGTGGGCGTTCCCGCCATCGTTGTTGCGCTGAACAAGTGCGACATGGTGGACGACGAAGAGATCCTGGAGCTCGTTGAGCTCGAGGTTCGCGAACTGCTCTCGGCATACGAGTTCCCGGGCGATGACGTTCCGGTTGTGCGCGTTGCTGCTTTCCCGGCGCTGAACGGCGACGAGAAGTGGGCCGAGTCGATCATGGAGCTCATGGGTGAAGTTGATACCTACATCCCGACTCCAGAGCGTGACGTTGACCAGGCATTCCTGATGCCAGTTGAAGACGTCTTCACCATCACCGGTCGCGGAACTGTCGTCACCGGTCGTATCGAGCGCGGTGTCATCAAGGTCAACGAAGAGGTCGAAATCGTGGGTATCCGCGACGCTTCTTCCAGCACCACGGTGACCGGCATCGAAATGTTCCGCAAGCTGCTCGATGAGGGCCAGGCTGGCGAGAACGTGGGTCTGCTGCTGCGCGGTACCAAGCGTGAAGATGTTGAGCGCGGTCAGGTTGTCGTTAAGCCCGGCACCACGACGCCGCACACCGACTTCGAGGCACAGGCATACATCCTGTCCAAGGACGAAGGTGGCCGTCACACGCCGTTCTTCAACAACTACCGTCCTCAGTTCTACTTCCGTACAACGGACGTCACCGGCGTTGTGACCCTGCCTGATGGCAAGGAAATGGTCATGCCTGGCGACAACACCGAGATGAGCGTTCAGCTCATCCAGCCCGTTGCCATGGAAGACGGACTCAAGTTCGCGATCCGTGAAGGTGGCCGCAC
>JBDHZU010000155.1:0-4074 GCA_039812085.1 Candidatus Nanopelagicales bacterium
CCCTGTTTGGCAACAAGGACGCTCGTGGAATTGTGCTGCTCAAGCCATATCCGGAGTACTACGCCGAGTACGCCGACAAGCTCAACGAGCTACTACAGAACTTTCCCCTCGGAGCCGAAGTGGTGGGTGACGCCGCGAAGAAGGACTTCATTGCCCTCTTTGGCGCGATCCTTCGTCTGGAGAACATCTTGACGAGCTTCGATGATTTTGTCGGTAACGAGATTGTGACTGCACGACAGATGCAGGACTACCGCAGTCTCTACCTGCACTTCTATGACGAACTCAGGCGCAAGCCCGATGACGAGAAGGAACCAATCGACGACGAGATCGTGTTCGAGATCGAACTGATCAAACAGGTCGAGATCAACGTCGATTACATCCTCATGCTGGTGGCCAAATGGCGTGAAGCAAAAGGCAACGGAGACGACAAAGAAGTTGCCGCCCTACAGGACATTCACCGCTCCGTGGACTCCAGCCCAACACTGCGCAACAAACGCGACCTCATCATGGACTTCGTTGATCGCGTGTCCGCATCGGGAGAGATTGACGAGGAATGGCGCGCATACATCGAAGCCCAACGCGTCGCTGAACTCGATCGCATCATCACCGAAGAAAAACTCAAACCCGAAGAAACTAAGGTGTTCATCGATCACGCCTTCCGTGACGGAGCCATCCCCGTCACAGGTACGGCGGTTGTTGCGATCCTTCCGCCAGCCTCCCTGTTCTCTGGTGACAGTGGCCGAGGCGAGAAGAAGCAGCGCGTCCTAACCCGTCTCGGCGAATACTTCGACCGCTTCTTCGGGTTATCGACCGGAGGTGGCGACTAATGACTGAGATTCACCTGGAGCAAGCTGTTCGGTAATTCCGACAGCTTGGTATTGAGGTCATCTGGATAGTCGTCCGGATGTTGGCTGACGTTAATTCGGTTCCAAACATGACTGTGGTGTGACTCCCAAGTTCGGAGCCACACCACAGTCGCTATGAGGGTGTTGCGGATTACTCGTATCTCAGCGCCGTTGCTGGGTCGAGTCGTGAGGCTCGGATTGCCGGGACAATTCCGAAGATCAGACCCAGGGCCACGCTGACGGCTACTGCGATCAGGACCGTTTGTGGGTCGATGACTGCAGCGACCTGAGTGGCAGATCCGGGGCCGCCTCGGCCGGGACCCGAACTCGGAACGAGCTTGCCGATTGAGTCCGCCATCAGGAAGCCAAGCACCACGCCGATCACTCCGCCGAGCAGAGTCAAGAAGACCGACTCAGTGACGAACTGGCTGACGATGTTTCTTCGCTTGGCTCCGACTGCTCGACGTAGACCAATCTCGCGGGTGCGTTCCGTCACGGACATCAGCATCACGTTCATGATTCCGATACCGCCGACCAGCAAGGAGATCGCCGCGATTCCGATCAGTGCCGTGGTGAACCCACCGGTCACATTCGAGATCGTGGACAAAACCTGCGCATTGGTTGTGATCGAGAAGTCCTTCTTGCTGTGGCTGGCATCCAAAGTCGCCTGTGCATCGGTGACGACGGTGTCTACCCCTCCCTCGGAGGATGCGTCCAACAAGATGGTGGAGAAGGCAGTCGTATCCGTGAGATCCAGGAATGACTCGTATCCGATGAACATCTGGGTGTTCGTCTGGCCGCCTGGACCAATCGCCCCACTGTTGCCACTGTCTTGCTCAGCCAGCACACCTTCCACGGTGAAGGCCGTGTCCTTGATGTAGATCGTCTTACCGACGGCGGCCTTTGCCGAACCGAACAGGTCTTTTGCGGCATCCGATCCCAGCACCACCTTGTTGCCGGAATTGCTCGTCAGCCAGGTTCCCGCCTGTGCGGTCAGATCGCTCATCCCCGCGTACTCGGTGGACACGCCCATCACCTGGTAGCCGGTTGCCTTATCGGCGCCCTTGGTCTTGGTGACATCAAGCTGTTCTTGGCCGCGTGGGCTGGATGCGGCAACACCACTGAGAGTCTTCAGACTGTTGTAGTTATCGACAGTCAATGTGGGGTCTTGTCCACCGAACGAGAATCCACCCATTCCGCCGCCAGGGCCACCGCCACCACGTTCAGCGGTCGGACGGTTCGGGTCTTGGGAAGACACCGTGATGCGCTTGGCATCCAAGTTGGACAGTCCAGAGGTCACCTGCGACTTCAAGCCATTACTCAGGCCCATCAGCGAGATGACTGCCGCGATTCCAATCACGATGCCCAGAATCGTCAAAGCTGACCGGACCGGGTTGTGGAAGATGCTGCGGATACTTTGCTTCAAAATGGTGAAGTTCATGCTGCTGCCTCCACTTTGCCGTCGCGCAGCCGGATCGTGCGTTCGGCGTGCTTCGCAATGTCTGCTTCATGGGTAATGAGCAAGATGGTCGATCCGGCCGAATGCAACTCATTCAGAATGGCCATGATCTCTGTCGCAGTTGACTCATCAAGGTTGCCGGTGGGTTCATCAGCCAAGATGAAATCCGGTTGAGTGAGGATCGCCCGCGCGATCGCCACGCGCTGCATCTGACCACCAGAAAGCTGATTGCTCCGGTGGTCGACGTGCTCGGCCAAACCAATTCGATCGATCAGATCCAACGCACGCGAACGAGCATCCGGAATCTTCCGGTACGCCGTCGGGAGCAGCACGTTTTCCAACACGCTTGCCCGTCGCATCAGGTGGAACTGCTGAAACACGAAACCAATCGTCTGGTTACGAAGATCGCTGACCTGGTTGTCATTCAGCTTCTTCACGTCGACTCCAGAAAGCTGGTAGGAGCCTTCGAACCCGCGATCCAGCAAGCCAATGACGTTCATCAACGTTGACTTACCTGATCCACTGGATCCGATGATCGAAACGAACTCGCCAGCGTTAATCTCCAAGTCGACATCGGTTAGGGCGGGAGTTTTGACTCCACCACTCGACTTATAGGTGCGGCTCACACCTTGCAGTTGAATGACGCTCATGCGCTCGCTCCCAATGCCACAGAAGTGATTCCGTAAGTGGCAGCACCGGTGTAGCTGGAGCTATTGGTGCTGGAACCGTTCAACGCATCCTTGAGCTTTTGTGCCTGCTCGGATGTGATTGAACCGGACTGCTGCGCGCGATCAATCAGGTCATCGATGTCCAGCCCATCTGGCAGACGAGACTTGAGTTCACTGAGCTGATCGGTGTTGACCGAACCGTCCGAGTTGAACAGGTTGCTGAACATCTGTCCTGGACCGCCCTGACCGCCCGGCCCACCGCCGCTGAAGCCGCCTTCGCCGCCCATTCCGCCACTGGGGAAGCCTTGCCCGTTAGCAAAATCAGGACGTCCGCCGCCGGATGACTTGGTCATTCCCCAAATGCCGGCACCAACCGCGAGCACGCAAGCCGCTGCAGTGGTTCCGGCCAAAATGCGGGAACGTTTCTGTGCCTTCTCGTACTTTTCACGCCAGATCTGTTCAGAGTTCTGCGCCTGGTAAACGTTGGGTTGGGGTTGCCCACCGTGCGCTGCCTGACCGAGACCTTGGAACTGCCCCGACTGCTGATAGCCCGGTGGAGGTGGCGGAGTCGAACCGGATGGCTGCTGAGGTTGATTCCTGTTGGTATTCATACCGCGAAGTTAGAAACCGAAGCTGAGTAAATCCTGGGAAACCAATAGGTGTCGTCTGTGGATTTTGACCATGGCCAGATGCGGTACTCGGACCGGTAACTCAGGCCATTTGTGTGCACCTGCGACAACCAGTTCAGATGTCTACATTGGCAATATGGCGCTACACAAGGTGAATCCCAGTTCCAGCGACGAGACGGTGCAGTTCCCACCGATCTTTACCGAGCTATTCGAGGCATCCATTCCCAAGCACCGCATCCCGGACCACGAACTTGATCCTGCCGTGGCGTACCAAGTCGTCCACGACGAAGCAATGCTCGACGGCAACGCGAGGTTGAATCTGGCCACTTTCGTCAGCACCTGGATGGACGATCAAGCCAAGCGTCTCTACGTCGATGCCTTCGACAAGAACATGATCGACAAAGATGAGTACCCGCAGACCGCTGCGATTGAAGAACGGTGCGTCGCGATCATCGCTGACCTGTGGAACGCGC
>JBDHZU010000156.1:0-4005 GCA_039812085.1 Candidatus Nanopelagicales bacterium
AGGGGTGCGCATGTCCGAGCAAGATCGTCCGCAGCAGGAGCCAGATAACGGCGAACACCTCACCGAACCGATTCAGGCGGGTCCGAGTGATGGCGAACACGTCACCGAGGTGATTGGAACCCCAGCCGGGCAAGACACCACAGTCTTCGACCGAACCAGCGGTTACGACCCAAACAACGGTAGTTACGCCCCGCCGGGAACATTTGACTCCGCGGCCGATGCGAACGCCGCCCCAGCAGCCGATCAGACCTACGCCGCCCCTCAGTCTGCCGGTACGCCAGATATGGGCTTGTCGGACGTTGATGCGACAAACGCGGAACAACCGATCTACCCGGCTCCAGGCCAACCGGAACCCACTTCAGCGCCCGCTAAGACTTCTGCGAGCAAGAAGGCGGTCGTGGCCGGAGTGGTCGCTGGACTACTTGCCGGTGGCGTGGCCGGGGTTGGGGCTTCGGCATTGGCCAGTTCGGTAGGTATCGGTGCGACGAGTGGGACTCAAGTCAATCCGCAAGATCCCGCTGCCTTGTCTCCGCGAGCCGATAACTCCATCGCCGCGATTGCCAAGAGCATGCTTCCCACGGTGGTGACGATCATCGTCCAATCCGGCAACAGTGGAGATACCGGCTCCGGCTTCGTGATTCGCCAAGACGGATACATCCTGACCAATAACCATGTGGTGGAAGCGGCGGCAAACGGAGGCAGCGTCCAAGCGCAATTCCAAAATCAGTCGCCACTCAAAGCGTCAATCGTGGGACGTTCCACCGACTACGACCTCGCCGTCATCAAGGTGGATCAAACCAACCTCCCGACCGTCACCCTTGGTAATTCCAGTTCCATTGCCGTGGGTGATGCCGCCGTGGCAATTGGATCGCCATTGGGTCTAGAAGGCACCGTGACCAACGGAATCATCAGCGCCGTCGATCGACCAGTTACTGCTGGTGGGCAAGGCCAAGAGTCGTTCATCTCCGCCCTGCAAACTGACGCGGCCATCAACCCCGGTAACTCTGGTGGTCCACTGGTCAACAGTGAGGCACAAGTCATCGGTGTCAACTCGGCAATCGCTTCTCTCGGCAGCGGTGAAGGTCAAAGCGGCAGCATCGG
Organism: Candidatus Nanopelagicales bacterium; assembly: GCA_039812085.1. Lineage (GTDB taxonomy): Bacteria > Actinomycetota > Actinomycetes > S36-B12 > UBA10799 > JBDHZU01. The sequence continues at coordinate 1,102 of JBDHZU010000156.1, forward strand.
GCTTGGCTTTGCTATCCCAATTAATACCGCTAAGCGCATTGCTGATGAGCTGATCCAGAATGGTAAGGCGGCTACGCCGATCATCGGTATCACGGTGAACATGCAATCCACCGATCCTGGTGCTGAGGTGCGCACCGTGACTGATGGTGGCCCAGCAGCCGCAGCAGGCATCAAGCAAGGCGACACGATCACTGCCGTCAATGGCAACCAGATTGGTTCTCCAACGGAACTGTTGGCAGTGCTGCGCTCGTTTGCACCAGGCCAAACGGTCACTTTGACGGTGAAGGAAGGCTCATCCACGAAGGATGTGAAGGTCACTCTCGGCTCGAAGTAAGAGTCGAGAGCTGGCCTGACAGCCAGAGGAACCTATCGAGGGATTTATGGCGGACCGATTAGTCCGCCAATATCCCCGTTCCTGAGTTGGGTTGAACGCTAGGTCGCGTCTGGATCGAACCGCGGATCGACCGGCGGCGGTGGAGGAGGAACACTCCCACCCGCCAAATCCGGTGGCGGAGGAGGCGGGACTTGGCCTGAAGGCGGCTTCGGAGCGGAGGCCGACGCATCATTTCGTTGCGGTGATGCAAGCGGCTCCTTGACGGCGGCCTTGGCTTCGTTCACCGGCTCCATAGCCGAGGCAATGATCCGCTTGGGGTGGAGATCGGCGGCGACTTGTAGGTCTTCCTTGAGTCCCTGAATGTCCACCCCGGACTCACCGAGAGTGTCTTGGGCTGACTTGGAGAGTTCGCGCAGCCGACGGACCAACCGTCCCGCATCACGGGCGGCAGACGGCAGCTTGTCTGGGCCGAAGATGAGCAATGCGAGCGCGGCAAGCATGAGGATCTCTGCCCAGCCGACGTCCCACATGGGTTCATTCTCACCCGACGCCCTGCTTCACGTGTGCAAGGTGGGCACAATTTCGAATATGCCTGCTGTTCCTCAGTCAATTTCTACTCCTGCTACTGGTCCGTCAACTCGGGTGAATCCCGGTGGTCAATTGGTTGTGGAAGACGAGCCGTTGGCCTGGGAAGCAGCCGCGATCGTTGACCAACTCATTGCGGACAAGGTTCCGCCTGTGAGCGCGGTAGATCCGGAAACTGCGCAGACATTGAACGCGCAAGCCGAGGCGGCAGTCGCTGCGATGTGGCGACCCGATATTGAGGACCTGCCAGTCCAGACCACCGAAGTGGTCCGAGACGGTGTCGGCACAGTTCGGGTACACACACCCACGCAGGACGTTCTCGGAACTCTGCTGTGGGTCCATGGTGGTGGCTGGATGTTGGGCGACGCTGTGGGTGCTGATCCCATCGCTCGAACCTTGGCCGATCTGATGCAATGCCAGGTCATCGCCGTCGATCACCGGCAAGCGCCACAGCATCCGTTCCCGGAAGGTCTGGAAGATGTCGAGGCGGCGCTGAACAGCCTGCTAGTCGACGAATCAGTCGATAAGCCGCTGTTGATTGGCGGAGATAGTTCCGGAGCAAATCTCGCGGCAGCTGCCATCTCTCAATCTGAGAATGCTGACCGCTTAGCCGGGCAGATCCTCATCTATCCCGCGGTTGATCCCACATCGTCGTTGCCGTCGGTCGACATCGTGGTGGGTGGACCGATGATCTCCAAGCCAGATATGGAGTACTTCATTCGCTATTACGCGCAACCGGAGCAACTGATCGATCCACGGATCGCCTTGTTGGGTGCTGTTGATGCGATCGCTCGAGTGCCCGCATTGGTGTTGACCGTTGGGCATGACCCATTACGAGACGAGGGTTTGCAGCTCGCTCAGGCGTTGGCTGATGCCGGTGATGTAGTCAATGTGATTCATGCACCCGAGTTATTCCACGGGTCATTGACGTCCGCCGGTGTGATGTCACCGGCTATGGCACGACTTCGACAGGTTGCCGCTGAGGCCGTTCGCTTATTTCTTCAGGAACCGATCTAGCGCCGACGTGCGGGGGACAGGCCCAGTGACATTCCTGCCAGGCCGCGTGGGCGAGCAGATAATTCCGCAGCCAGCTCGATGATGGCGGCAGCACCTGGTGAGGTTGGGTCGCCCACCACCAGCGGAACACCGTTGTCTCCACCCTCGCGCAGCTTTGGATCGAATGGCACGCGAGCCATCAGGGGAACATCGGTGCCGAAGTCCTTGGTGAGGTTCTCAGCGACGAGCGCACCGCCACCGGCACCGAAAATGTCCATCGGTTCACCACAGTGAGGGCAGGGGAATGCGCTCATGTTTTCCACTACGCCCAGCACGCGTTGGTTAGTTTGCTGCGCGAGCATTCCGGCGCGGATCGCCACCTCGGCTGCTGATGGCTGTGGGCTGGTGATCACCAGAAGTTCGGCACGAGGCAGGAGTTGCCCCACCGAAATCGCCATATCGCCGGTGCCGGGTGGCAGGTCGAGCAGCAGAACGTCGAGGTCACCCCAGTAGACATCGGTCAGGAACTGGTCGAGCGCACGATGCAGCATCGGGCCACGGAAGGCCACAGCTTGAGTAATGCCACCCGGCTTGAACGGAAGCATCGAGATGACGCGAACGCCGAAGCATTCCGGTGGGAGCAACATTCCATCGACCAGCGTGGGTGCTTCCAGTGCGCCCAACATCCGGGGAATCGAGTGGCCATAGATGTCCGCATCAACCAGGCCGACCGATAGGCCTTGTGCGGCCATGGCTGCTGCCAAGTTGGCTGTCAGTGAGGACTTTCCGACGCCGCCCTTACCCGAGGCCACAGCGATGATCTTGGTGGTGTTCCCCGGAGCATTAAAGGGGTTTTCCTTCTTTGGTCCCTGCAGTTGTTCGCGCAATTCGGTGCGCTGTTCGTCGCTCATCACATCGAGTTCCACCGCGACGCTCGTGACTCCCGCCACCTTGCTCACTGCATCAGTGACTCGGTTGATGATCTCGTC
>JBDHZU010000157.1:0-3985 GCA_039812085.1 Candidatus Nanopelagicales bacterium
TGAACACTGCCGTCAGCACCATGCCGTGGATGTTCTTCAGTGGTATCGCCGGTGTCAGCAAGCGCGACTTCTACGAAGCACCAGAAGGTCAGCAGACCCCGCCGACTGTTTCCTTCAGCTAGACACACCTACATGGAATGGCCCCGACCGGAAATTGGTCGGGGCCATTCCATGTAGTGCCTATATTTAATGTGCCGCTGCGGCCAGGTCAGCTGCGGTCATCGGAGTCAGTGATGGTCGTTTGGCCATGACCTGATCTCCCGAACTACGGCCAGTGACTCGACGGCCGATCCAGGGAGCCAAGAATCGAACGGTCCATTCGGCATCTTTCATTCGCCGGACGACGAAGTTCGGATTGTTCAGTGATTCGGGAAGGTCTTGAGTCCACGTGCTATCTGAGCTGAGTCCAAGGGATTCGAGCGCTCCCAGACTTGTTCGACGATGGCCCTCGGGGTTGAGGTGCAGTCGATCGCTGGCCCACAGACGGGAGTCGTTGAAGGCTGGCGCATCGCCGAAGTCCAGTACGTAGCAACCGTGTTCAGCTGCGACGTCTCTAATGCACTGGTTGAAGATGGCGAGTCGATCGCTGACGAGTCCTAGAGCGCGCGACCGAATCCCAGGATCGCCGAAAGCGACGAGCAGCACATCGGCACCGGAGGCGCGCAGGGCGACAACTGCATCGTTGATTTCTTGCTCGGCCTTGTGCGCATCCCAACTGGGGCGAAGCGCATCGTTCACCCCACCGGCAAGACTGACCAAGTCGGCATTCATGCGAGCAGCGACCGGTACTTGTTCAGACAAAATCTGCGGGAGCTTGCGTCCGCGGATGGCTAAGTTTGCGTATCGGAAGTCATTGCCCGTATGACGAGTGGCAAGTTCGGCGGCCAATCGATCTGCCCATCCAATGTGGCGGGATCCGACTTCTTCGTCTGCCACGCCTTCGGTGAACGAGTCACCCAAAGCGATGTAGGAGTTCCACTTCACCCATCCATCATTCCAGGCACAAGACACGCAACGTTCCATGAGTGCCAGTAGTGGCTATCTGGCGCGCTATGCTCTTGCTGCACATCGAAAATTTCATGAGATCTGTTTTCTGATCAGGCATCTACTTCCACGAATCATTTCTGCCGCTGGGGAAGGCGACCGAAGATGAAGGAGGCCTTAGATGTCTGTTTCGCGTACCTATGGGGATGCCCAGCCAAGGGCATCCGTACGTGGCGTGGTGTTCATTCATTCGTGCCCGCGGGCACTGGCACCGCACATTGAATGGACGTTGGCAAACATTCTTGGGCCAGGTGCCCGGTTGGCCTGGATCGACCAACCCATCCAGACCGGGTCATTGCGCTCTGAACTTGCGTGGCAATCCACACCAGGTACTGCGTCGGCTATCGCCTCGCAACTGCAGGCTTTCCCTGGGGTCCGGTTCGAGGTCACGCAAGAACCCACAGTGAGCACCGAAGGCGAGCGTTATGCAAGCACGCCCAGACTCGGTATCTTCCGTGCTGCCATGAATCATCACGGGGACATCGTTGTGAATGAGGAACAGTTGCGAGCGGCCTTGTTGGAAAGTCAGAGCGGTGCTGATCTACCCACCTTGATCAATAACTTGATGGGTGCCCAATGGGATGAGGAACTAGAACCATTCCGTTATGCCGGCGATGGTGCGCCGGTGCGTTGGGTGCATGCAGTCGGATGACCATGAATGAGCAAGTCGCGTATAAGCGACGGTGGTGGGCGCTGGCCGCTTTCAGCCTGTCCGTTGTGTTGGTCACGGTCGACAACACCATCCTTGCCGTCGCCGTTCCCTCGCTGGCCGAAGACCTTAATCCCTCCCCGGCAGAGTTGTTATGGATCGGCGACATCTATGGCTTCGTGCTGGCCGGTCTGCTCATCACGATGGGTGCGACCGGTGACCGCTTCGGCCGCAAACGGATGCTCTTCATCGGCCTGATTGGCTTCGCCATCGTTTCAGTGGCGGCAGCCTTCTCCCCGAATTCGATGACGCTGATCTTCTGGCGTGCAGTGCTGGGTGTCTTCGGTGCCATGTTGATGCCATCCACGATGTCGCTGATTCGCAGCACGTTCCCTGATCGAAACGAACGAACTTTCGCGATCAGCGTGTGGGCTGCTGTGGCTGCGGCAGGTGGTGGTTTAGGCCCCGTTCTTGGCGGTGCATTGCTCGAACATTTCTGGTGGGGATCGGTCTTCCTCGTCAACGTTCCGATCGTGATCGTCATTCTGCTGATCGGTTGGTTCGCTATTGCCGAATCCAAGGACCCGAACCCCGGTCGTATTGACCTCATCAGTGCGGGATTGCTGCTTGTTGGCATGGTCGCATTCATCTTCGCGGTGAAAGAGATCGCGCTTGAAGGATTCTCTCATCCACTGCCGGTCGCGGCTGCAGTCGTTGGTCCGTTGGCGCTGTTCATCTTCGTTCGTCGCCAGTTGCAGTTGGAAACGCCGATGTTGGACGTTCGCCTATTCCGAGTACCGGCATTCTCTGGTGCGGTCCTGGCTGACTTGATCAGTGTGTTTGGACTAATGGGCGTCTATTTCTTCCTTGCTCAACAGTTCCAGTTCGCCGAGCATGAAACTCCGTTCCAGGCTGGTCTGCGACTAGTCCCCGCAGAAATTGCCGCACTCTTGGGTGCATTGATTGCGGCGCGAATCATCATCCGCTCTGGACGACGCATTGCCATTGGTGGCGGAATCACGCTGGGCGCGTTTGGCATGTTGTTCCTTGGCTTGATTCACGTCTCCGGAATTGCCCTTGTCACCCTCAGCATGGTGATGATCGGTCTCGGCTTTGGAATCTCGCTCACTGGTACCTCGGACGCGATCCTGGCGGCTGCTCCACCTGATCGGGCGGGAAGTGCCGCAGCAGTCTCGGAGACTGCGTACGAATTGGGGGCAGCGCTTGGCATCGCGGTCCTGGGCACCGTGCTGACCGTTGTCTACCAAGCCAAGGTGGTAATCCCGAGCGGACTGCCAGAGAACGTCTCGCATGCGATGGGCGCGTCTCTGTCTGAGGCATTCGAAGCTGCCAAGGAACTACCGGCAGCCACTGCGGCTGCTGTCGAACAGGCCGCGGCAACGGCTTTCACCGATGCATTCGCCGTGACCTGTATTGCGGCTGCGATCGTCGCCTTTGCTGGCGCTTTTACTGCCTTCAAAGTGCTGCCGAATAAGGCGAATGAACCTGAGGCCGTCGAGCATTGACCGAACAACTGGCGCCGGGTGTGGTGGTGTCGCGGCAGACGGAGCTCTTCACCACTACACGCGACGGCATCCGTGCCCAGCATTGTTTCTCTTTCGCAGACCATTACGACCCGACCAACATTGCAGTGGGTCCGTTGCAGGTATGCAATATCGAGCAGCTTGATCCCATGAAGGGATATCAGCCCCATCATCATGCGCATCACGACATCGTCACGATCGTGCTGGAGGGAAAGCTCCGACACGAGGACACCTACGGCAACGTGGGGGAGTTATCCGCTGGAGATGTTCAGCTATTGCAGTCAGCCGACGGGGTTGAGCATTCCGAAACCAATCCGGATCTTGAGGCTATCTGCACTTTCGTGCAGTTGTGGTTCGCTGCCGATTCGTCGTCAACTGACGTGACGTACTGGACAGCGCCCATTGGACCGCAGAGCGGACTACACGATCTCCCGCTCCCAGATCTGACGTGTGGGGTGCTCCTGCAGGAATACACCGGAACCAGTACGCAATCACTGGTCATTGACGGGGGCGCGTTCATCCTCGCCCTAGAGCCTGGATTGCGGATCGACCTTGGTGATGGCGTCACTGTTGAATTGGGCACCTTCGATTCGCTGCGCCTGCGGGGACAGTTCTCGATATCTCTGACGCCAGATGGGCAAGCAACTCGTGCTGTACTTGGCGTCTTCTCTGAGGAGACGATGCGACCGTTCGACCCACCTAGTCGTTCGTAGCGCTGGTGGCGGCACCCAGCTCTAATGCCTGGGAA
>JBDHZU010000158.1:0-3910 GCA_039812085.1 Candidatus Nanopelagicales bacterium
GAACGGCTGCTTGCGCGGTTTGCCACTGGCCGTCACTGCATCGCTGGTGTACCACTCGTAATACCCGTCGGCCGGAATGATTGCCCGACGCTTCGCCCATGCCCGTCGAAACGACGGCTTACGCGCCGCCGTCTCCAGCCGAGCGTTGATCATGCGATTGCCGATCTTGGGATCTTTCGCCCAACTAGGGATGAGCCCCCATGTCATCGTGCGCAATTGCCGTTGTTCGTGACGTTCGGCAATGACGTAGACCTGCTTACTCGGCGCGACGTTGTAGTCCGGTGCCAACGGCTGCGGGTCATGCGCAATCGCGTCGAATTGTTCAGAAATTCGAGCTCGTTCAGCAGCAGAGACATAGCGACCACACACGACAGTCATTCTGCCTGGATGGCACGCGGCTCCTTCGGTTGGGAGTTGACCAACAACGTGGCTACCACAGCAACCCCTACACCCAAGGCAACGTCTTTCACCCGGAAGTCTCCAGCCACGGCACTATCCGGCCACTGCAATACCGCCAGATTGAACACGGCAAATGGCGTGTAGGTCAGTTGCACGATGAAGGGGTTGCGTCCCGCTTCATATTTGGAGATGAAGGCTGCAATCGCCAGTAGTCCGAAGATCGCAGCGTGCGGCAACAGCGCAACCGCAATCGCCGATACCGACAAACCCACAACCGCGCCTACCAACATGTCGAGAGCAGCATGCTGGGTTCCTCGACTTGTCAGGTTCGTGGACACCACACATAGGGCAACTGCGGCGACCCAAAACCCGTGCTGGACTCCGACAATCTGAACCACCAATACAGCCAGTGCAATCGCCAGCCCAATTCGCACACAGTCGCGCACTACCGGGGATGACCAGCTCACTCCCCGAGTGTCGGAACCCTTGAAGGACACAAACATCAATCGGCCGGGTTGACAACGCGGAAAGATCGCGAGTGCCGCAAGAACGGCAATCACCGAACCGATCAGCCAGCCCACCAAGTGGGGCACCAACTGGTGGACACCAGCAGGCGTTAGCACGGCGAGCAGGAATCCCAGTTGCACACCGATCACTGCTTGTGGGAAGGCCCCCGGTAATACCCGGAGAAACGAGAACACCGCAGGGACAATGAATGCCGCCGCAATCGCTGCCGCCTCGTTACCTGAGCACAGCGTTCCGATAGCGACACCGAACAGCCCGGCAGCTAGTCCCACCGTGTATGCACGTAATCGTTCGCTGGCCGTTCCTGAGAAGTCCATGAACCACAACGTCGCCACCACGCCAAAGGAGACGAAAAACGATGCTGGCTTACCCGGGATCAACCAAACGATCAGTAGGTCAACGACCAGGATTGTCACCGCGAACCGGATCGCTCCCGCCGTCCGCGCGTCAATCCGTCGATGATCCAACGATTCGTCTGACGTGGTGACCACGAGCACGATGCTGGCATGCTGACTGGTACGTCGGCACCTTGGAGACAACGATGAACGCTTCAGCATCTGACACTGCTCACCCGAGTCGAGGAATCGCATTCGGCGGTGGCGGCCTGTGGTTTCTCACCTGGACCTTGGCCTATTGCTCGGCGGCTAAGGCAGCCGGAATCCCTTTAGATCAGGTGGACAAGACAGTCGGTACATCCGCCGGCAGTCTGGCTGGTGCATTTCTCACCAGCGGCCACTTGGACGAAGCCACCCAACGTTTTACCCAATTAGCGGCGAATCCAGATGCCCTCCGTCAATTGGTCGCGTTACCTGAACCAAGCCCGTCCGCCCAACGAGCAATCCAGGTGTTGTCACAGGCACCCGACACCTCAGCTGACACATTGATGGACATTGGCCGAGCCGCAATGGCTGCCCATACTCCGTCCCCGCAGGCATACGTCGAATCATGTCGAACCATCTTGGGCGGCATGGATTGGCCGGATCAGCGTCACCACATCACGGCCGTCGATTGCTACACCGCCGACCGCATGGTGTTCGATTCCAGCAGCGGGGTTGATTTGGCAACGGCATGCGCCGCAAGTTCGTCCTTGCCCGGAGTCAATGGCCCAACCTGGGTGAACGATCAGCTCTGTATGGATGGAGGAATCAGCAGCTCCAGCACCCACTCCGATGTAGTGGGCGACTGTGATCGAGTTCTGTTGATTTCCCTGCTCAGCCCCGATAGCCACCCGCAGGGCGCATTCGGTCTGGCGCAACGCACTAACCCGTCACAGTTGCCCGATGAGATGGCTCGAATCGAAGCTGCGGGACACAAGGCCATGCTGGTCTGCGGTGACCCGCCCGCCGATATCAACCTGATGGACCCGGATCACATGCAAGACGCCATCGACAAGGCAACCGCACAGTTCGCTCAGGAAGAAGCCGCTTTGCGGCAGTTCTGGAACGACTAACTGTCGTGGCGATCACCCGGCAATTGGTAAGCGCAACAGCGACTTCGCGTGGACCACTACCCTGGATGCAATGACCGGTTCACATTCAGCCACCCATACTGCCAATGGCAGTTCATGGTGGAGCGCCCCAACGGCGGCTCATCCGGTCAACGGAACGGTGACAGTTCCCGGCTCCAAATCAATGACCAATCGCGCATTGGTGATTGCTGCCTTGGCGAGCACGCCAAGCATCGTGCATGGGCCTCTACTTGCCCGCGATACCCGACTCATGATCTCTGGCTTACAGGCAATGGGCGTAGCCATCGAATACGGCGACAACAGCATCTCGGTACACCCCGAGCCATTGACCGGACCAGCACGAGTCGATTGCGGCCTGGCCGGGACAGTCATGCGATTCCTACCCCCCGTCGCCGCTCTGGCCACTGGGCCGGTCGTGTTCGACGGTGACGAACAGGCACGTGAGCGACCACTGGCAGAGACGATTCAGTCCTTGATGGACCTGGACGTTGCCGTGGATGACGGTGGCCGAGGAACCTTGCCCTTCATTGTCAGCGGAGTGGGGGCCGTTCGTGGTGGCGAGATTGAACTGGATGCTGCGCGATCGAGTCAGTTCGTATCAGCCTTGTTGTTGTCTGCCCCACGGTTCGACAATCCGACCACGCTGACGCATCGCGGTGGACCTCTGCCCTCACTGCCGCATATTGCGATGACGGTGGGAATGCTGCGTCACGCAGGCGCGGTGATTGAAGAAGCTGACAACGCCGACGGACATTCCTGGCGGGTACAACCCAGCGAACTGCATGTGGGCGAGCTGGTGATCGAACCCGACTTATCGAATGCCGTTGCCTTGCTTGCCACGGCAATGGTCACCGGCGGAACCGTGACCGTGCCCGACATCCCGGTTGATTCCGTACAGCCGTTGGCAACAGTCATGGCTGCGTTGGAAGCACTGGGTGGGCAATGGCATGCCGGCCCCAACGGGCTGACCGTGACCGGTCCGAGTGAACTTCAACCCGTGGATCTCGATCTTCGGGCGATTGGCGAACTTGCCCCCACCATCGCGGCAATGGCGGTGTTGGCCGACGGCACCAGCCATTTACGCGGGATCGGCCATCTTCGCGGTCATGAGACTGACCGACTGCTGGCACTGGAGACTGAACTATCCCGCATCGGCGCCAAAGTTGTGAGCGCAGACGACGGACTGACGATCACCGGTGGGCGACTACACGGAGCAGATCTGCACACCTACCACGATCATCGAATGGCAACTGCCGCCGCAATCATCGGATTGGTGGTGCCGGGAGTTCGAGTGGAGAACATCGCCACCACCGGCAAAACACTTCCCGACTTTGTCGGAATGTGGACCGAACTCGTGGCATCGGCAGTGGGTCGATGAGCGCACGTCGCCAGTTCGATGAGGACGATGTTCGCGTCCGACCCACACCCGGCTCGCGCCCGCGGAGCAAACAACGACCGCGACATGAGGACGCTCAATCGGCGATGGTCACCACTGTTGATCGAGGCCGGATTACGTGC
>JBDHZU010000159.1:0-3900 GCA_039812085.1 Candidatus Nanopelagicales bacterium
GATGAGGGTGATCTGTCATTTGTCCATGAAGCAGCAAAGGTGTTGGGGCTCGCTTTGACGGCTGATCTCAACCGACGTCAACCAGGCTCGTCGGTCCCGCCGTGGGCTCGGCGTTAATCAGCCAACATGAACGGCTGATTGCTCAGCTGACTCTCCTGGCTTGGCATTGATGAAGATCAGTACGACGACGAAGGCCGCAGCCATCACACCAGCACTCACCCAGAACGCCGTGGTGTAACCCTTCACGATTGCCTCCGGCATGTGCATCACTCCGTTGGCAGTCACGAAAGCTGTCGTGGCTGATGCCGCAATGGTGTTGAGCAACGCGGTTCCCAAAGAACCACCAATCTGCTGGGTGGTATTCACCATCGCGGATGCCACACCTGCGTCATGTGGAGCAACACCTGTCAACGCCAAGCTAGATAGCGGCACAAAGTTCAGACCCATACCGAGTGACAGCAGTAATTCGCTGGGAAACACGTGCGTCCAGTACGAGGTATCCGTCGTCAGCTGAGTCAGCCACAACATACCGAGAGTGCCGAGCAGCAAACCAGTGAGCATCAACGGACGCGGGCCGAACTTGGGCAGCAACTGACTCGCAATACCTGCAGAGACGATCACACCCACTGAGAACGGCAGGAACGCAAAGCCAGCCTTCAGCGGGGTGTATCCCAGGGTCTGCTGCATGTAGAAAGTCAGGAATAGGAACATGCCGAACATTCCGATACCCACCAGCAGTGCGGTGAGGAATGAACCGCCACGGTTTCGATCCAGCACAACGCGCAATGGCAGCAACGGGTTCTTGGTCTTGGCTTCAATCACGACGAATGCGATCAGCAACAGGACGGATGCCACCAAGAATCCGATCGTGACTGACGACCCCCAACCATCTTCAGCGGCCTTAGTGAAGCCATAGACCATGGAGGTCAGACCAAGGGTTGCCGTCAGGGCACCCGGGATGTCGTAGCTGTTGTCTCCTTCTGCCTTGCTTTCTCGCAGCAACGGAATCGCCATGATCACAGCGAAGAGAGCGATCGGAACGTTGACCAGCAGGCACCAGCGCCAGGTCAGGTACTCGGTGAGCGCCCCGCCAAGTACAAGCCCGATGGCGGCACCGCCACCGGCGATGGCGCCATAAACACCGAATGCACGCGCACGTTCATGGGGTTCGGTAAAGGTGACGGTGATCAGGGACAGAGCAGCGGGTGCCAGCAATGCCGCGAACACGCCCTGCAAGGCACGCGCGGCGAACAACTGGCCGGAGTTGGCGGCCAGCCCGCCGAGCGCAGAGGCCGCAGCAAATCCGATGAGCCCGATGAGGAACATCCGACGACGACCGGCGTAGTCAGCGATACGACCACCCAGGAGCAACAAGCCACCGAAGGCCAGCGTGTACGCCGTGACGACCCACTGCCGGTTCGCATCGGAGAAGCCGAGGTCCTGTTGGGCCGACGGCAGGGCGATATTCACGATGCTGGCGTCGAGGACGACCATCAACTGAGCAATGGCGATAACGGCCAGCCCCAACCAACGCTTCTCATGCGGGACGGCGGGATCTTTGGTGGGGTCGTGTTCAGCTTTGGTCTTAACGGAATCAGTCGTGGTGGCGTTGGAACTCACTGTTGTCCTCTCAGCACGCTTTCAGCGTGAGAAGCATCGGGCGACCAGACAGTCGCTTGGGTGGCATCTGTGCCACTCGAACTCAATCAGCAACCACTGACACCGACTGTCGTATTCCCGTCTAGCCTCAATACGAGACGTGATCAATCCCACCTGATCAGTGCGCACCAGCTAACGCCTGAATATCGCCGTACACCTCAAGCCCGGCACATCGACCCACATCTTCAACTAGTACGGACCCATCTCGATCCGTCAGCCGGACGTAGATAGTCGCTTCCAGGGACTCTTCGACGACCGGTTCCATCCCCGAAGGCAGGGGAGCCATCAGCATCGTGCCGGGGTGGCGTTTGGCATTCAGTATCAGTCGTCGGCCCAACGGATCACTTAATTCCCACCGCACGGATTCATCGGTGACATTCAACGTGCGCGACCGGGAACCGTTATGGGTGGCGAACCGATACAAGGTGCCGTCCAGCCACACCCCAACGATGAACCCTCGCAACGTCCGTCCGAGGACGGGAACGAGAGCAGTCGACGCCGAAACCGACAGTCGGGTAGTGGTGAAGTGGTTGCTCTGCATCCAGACGTAGCCGGTGGGGAACGAACGACCCCAGTCCTTTTCGATGTAGCCACGGCCATCCGTGAAGTCGATCGTGCGACCCCCGACCTCCAATGACCCGGCCAAGCCATGATCGAAACTCAGCAGTCCGTGGTAGCACTGCAGGGAGGGCAGCCACGCAAACCACCCCATGATTCCGGGGGACCACATCTCTACTGGCCAGGGCGTCAGCGGTTCGGTATAGCGAATCGATCCGGCAACACTCGGCAGGTCGACCGTGATACCTGACTGATCAAATCGGTTGTCGGCAATGGCGGTGTCGAACTCGCTGGGTGAAGCAACAAACTGATCGGGGTCGAACCGGTGATAAGAACTTGTCGCTGTCGTTCCGTCCAGAACTTGGACGAAGGCTTCCCCCCGACCATCCTTGCCCAGGAAGAGCCCGGGAATGAGCGCGACTTGATCAGACTCGTCCGCGGTAACGAATTTCAGGTACCAACCCTCGAAGTAACTCGCTTGTTTTCCCGCGCCATGAAATCCCCCTGGCGCCATCACTCCTGTCAGGTGCCGTTGCACCGAACCAAACGGCACGATCACGTTGACCTACGGAGCGCTGGTGTAACCCTCGGCTTCCAACGACTGCTTGGATTCGGCAAGCTTCGCGGCCTCCTCAGGGTCTAGAACCGGGTATTGAGCATCAAGCTCATTAATGGTCGCGGTGATGATATTCGCGACCAGCGCGCGCATTGCCCACTTGCGGTCAGCGGGAATCACGTACCAGGGAGAATCCTCGGTTGAGGTTTCCGTCAATGCCTGTTCGTAGGCCTTCTGGTATTCGTCCCAGAGCGCCCGTTCTTTAAGGTCGCTGGAACTGAACTTCCAGTTCTTCGTGGGGTCATCGATCCGGGCGAGGAAGCGAGCCGCCTGTTCGTCCTTGGAGACGTTAAGAAAGAACTTGACCACTTTGGTTCCATTGCGTGCCAGGTGCGCCTCAAAGTTGTTGATGTCGGCGTAACGGTCTTCCCAGAACGACTTCTTTGCCGGATCCGCGTTCGGGATGTGCTGCCCAGCAATGAAGTCCGGGTGCACCTTGCACACCAGAACTTCTTCGTAGTGCGATCGATTGAAGATCCCGATCATTCCGCGCTCCGGAACTGCCTTCCAAATGCGCCACAGAAAGTTGTGGTCGAGTTCTTCTTTGCTTGGCTGCTTGAAGGAGGTCACGCTGCAGCCTTGTGGGTTCACCCCGGAGAACACGTGCTTGATCGTGCTGTCTTTGCCGGCGGCATCCATCGCCTGAAAGACCAGCAACAGTGAGTGGGTGTCACTCGCGTAGAGCTTGTCTTGGGCTTCAGACAGTTCCTCGCGACTCTCTTCTAAGAGTTGGTCAGCTGCCTTCTTGCGTTCGTCTTTGTCTAGCTTGGCAAGGTCCTTAGGCAACCAGTCGGTGGCGTGGTCGGCCAGGTTGACTTTCTCACCGGGGTTGACGCGGAGTTTGTCGAGTTCGGACTTGGACAACACGGTGGGGCTCCTTGCCTGGCGAATGCGGTGAACGCATCGTGTCATCGAACTCGATCACGTCGCCATTCGTCAGCCCGGGCGCAGTGGCTACGCCATGCTGTCGCGACGCTGAATTGCTTGGTCGGCGATGACAGCAGCCAGGACGGACAAAGCAATGAATACCGCTATCGACATCCACGGTGGAGAGGTTGCTGGATAGC
>JBDHZU010000160.1:0-3863 GCA_039812085.1 Candidatus Nanopelagicales bacterium
TGTTGGTCGCGATGCCGAGGTAGCCCGCTCGTTCAACGTCGATGCTGCCGTCCGAACCGTCTCGCACCACAGTCCCCCACGCTGCTGGACCAGGGTTACCGCGCGAGCCACCATCGGCTTCGATAATCCAATCCGTCACTGATCATCACCAGCACCAGCGGCGAATACTTCGTCACGCACCAAGATGGCTCGGCATTCTTCACATCGCACAATCTCGTCTGGGTCGGCGTCCAAGATCGGTTTGAGGTCCACGGGTGAGAGTTGCAACTGACATGCGCCGCACTGATTTCCTCGTAGTCGGGCAGTCGCGATTGGACTGTCTTGCCGCAGTTTGTCCACGATCGCGATGAGCTCGTCAGGCAGTTGGGCCCGCACGGTGTTTCGTCGCATTGACACATCGGAACGTTCCACATTGATTTCCGACGTGGACGCCGACCGTTGCTCGGTAAGGGTCAGTTCCTCATTTGACAGTTCCTGGTCACGGGAAACCAAATCGTTCACGGTAGAAGTGGCGTCTTCCAGTTGCTGCATGACCTCAAGTTCGTCGTCTTCCAAGTCGCTTTGCCTACGAGCCAGAGAAGTGATCTCGTGTTCCAAATCCTGTAGCTGCTTCGGTGACGTGATGGTCCCCGAATCGAGAAGTTCCTGATCCTTTTGCGCGCGGCGCTTGACCTGTTCCACTTCCCCTTCAGAACGAGTCACCAAGCGTTGCAGATCTTCGACCTTCAACCGCGCGTCCAGTAATTCGTCGGTCAGCTGACCACGCAAGACGGCAATCTCATTGAGCCGTTGCGTCTGCGGCAAACCCACCAACTGGTGGTCAAGGGAATCTAGTGCGCTGTCTAATTCTTGTAGGTCCAACAGCATGCGCTGCACTTTTGGCTCAGCTCGCATCAGCGTCTCCTCCGATATGCAGCGTCCATGGGTCAGTCACGATGTCACAGGCGACAAGATCGAGTGAGTCGAACTGTTCACCTAACCGATCGACCAACAGATCGCACCACGGCCGTTCGCTGGTCCAATGCCCAACGTCCAACACAGCGCATCCGGCATCAGCCAGATGGTCGCTGGTGCGGTGATGCTTGAGGTCGGCGGTGACATAGGCATCGACACCGGCTGCATTGGCAGCCGCAAAAGCGGAATCTCCCGAACCACCGCATACTGCGACTGTGCGGATGGCGCGGTCCGGATCGCCCGCGACGCGAATGCCTTGTGCACTGGCCGGTAGTCGCTGTGCCGCCCAGTTGGCAAAAGCGGTCAGAGACATTGGGCTGGGCAACGTACCGACACGTCCAAGTCCGACCGTGGGGTCTTCGACTGCTGGTTCCAGCGGCGACAGATCGTGAAGTTCCAACCGTTGCGCTAAGGCGTCAGATACTCCGTCATGCGCACGATCAGCATTGGTGTGAGCAGTGAACAGCGCACATCCAGATTCGATGAGTTCCTGCACGATCGTTCCGGTCGGCGTGGTGGTTGCCACCGCATGAACAGGCGAAAGCATCAGCGGGTGGTGCGCGATCAACACGTCCGCCTTGATCGACCGGGCATGTTCGACGACGGCAGCCGTGACATCAACAGTGACCAGTCCTCGTTGAACGCTCGATTCTGGCCGACCCACGACCAATCCCACGGCATCCCAGTCCTCCGCAAGAGTGGGTGGATATTGCTCGTTCATCCAGTCGACAATCTGGCCGACGGTGACGGAATCGGAGGACATGTTCTGACGATATATGCCCAGTTGGGGTCACTGAAGTCGACGTGGCCATGTCAATCGCTCTAGCCTGCCGATCATGGCCAAGACACCAATGACCGCTCGCCGCCGGATCTCCATTGCCACATGGAAGCCTCCGCGCGAGGGAGTCATCTTCGGAAACCTGCGTCTAGACGCAACCAAAGCCCTGGACTACATGGCCAAATTACGAGAGAACACTGGACAGAAGGTCACCATCACCTCGTTCATGGGAGCTGTCACCGGTCGGGCTTTGGCCGCAGAACCGACACTCAACGGTCGTATCCACATGGGCAAGTACATCCCGTACGACACGGTTGACCTGTCCTACTTAGTGCAGCTCGATGGCGGCAAGAACCTGGCCCAAGTCAAGGTTGAACATGCCGATCAACTCAGCCCGCTTGAGATTGCGCAATTGCTTCAGGCCCGCGCCGAGCGGGTGCGCTCCGGTGGAGACAAGAACTTCAACAAGAGCTTGGCAATGACCGAAAAGATGCCGACGCCGATCCTGCGTCGAATCCTGAGCATGGGTGGCTTCATGACCACCGGCGTGGGTAAAGCATTTGCTGGCCAGCCTGCTTACCCATTCGGTTCGGCGATCATCACCAGCATCGGCATGCTCGGTATTGATGAGGCGTGTATCCCGCCAACCCCGTGGGCTCGCGTACCGCTGTATGTCGGTATCGGCAAGATCAGCGATCAAGTATTCGCCATCGACGGCAAGCCTGAGGTCCGCCCAGGAATCACAATCGGCGCCACACTGGATCACCGGTTCGTGGATGGTTTCCAGGCAGGAATCGTGGCGAAGATCGTTCGGGAAGCGTTCGACAATCCGGAGATGCTGGGAGCGATCCCACCGAAGTCGGCCCAGTCGATTGAGCCTTCGGCACCGGCTGAACCCAGTGAGTCCAGTACATCCGAGGAGTCGGAGCAGCCAGACGCGTAGTTAGTCCGACGCTATCTAGTGCGTGAAGCTGGTTGCCTGCGGCTTGGTGTCATGTGGCAATGGGCCATCAAGTCGGCTGAAGTAGTCCAAGGCTTTTTGAATATCAGCGAACAGCATGTCTGCCATGTCGTCGGTGAATCCACTGCGGACCACAATGCGCATCACCCACAGGTCGGCTATGTCGTCGGACATTGGATAGGCGGGAACCTGCCATCCGTACTGCCGGAGCCGATCTGACAGGTCCGACAACGTCCACGATTCTTCCCTGGCAAGCGTCCATGCGAAGACGGGAATCTCACTGCCGTCACTGAGTAATTCAAACTCGGGCAGTCCCCCAATCGCTTTGGATAGACGCAAGGCAACTTCTTGGCTCTTGCCGTGGACTCGGGCATAGCCTTGCCGACCGAGACGCATCAGCAGGTAGTACTGCAGGAGTACTTGCGCGCCGGGACGACTGAAGTTCAACGCCAAGGTCGGCATGTCTCCCCCTAAGTAGGAGACGTGGAAAATCAGATCCTCCGGAACCAGGTCTGGAGTACGCCAGATAACCCAGCCAAGTCCGGGATAGACCAATCCGTACTTGTGGCCGGAGGTATTGATCGAGTGGACGCGAGGGAGTCGGAAGTCCCACTCCAAATCTGGCTGCAGGAACGGGGCCACCATTCCCCCGCTGGCGCCATCGACATGCAGCGGAATATCGAGTCCGGTGTCCTGCTGTAACTGGTCGAGTGCTTCCGCGAGTTCTTTAATCGGCTCGTAAGAACCGGTGTAGGTGACACCCAAGATTCCAACAACACCAATGGTGTTTTCGTCCACGAACTCCAGCATCTTCTCTGGCGTCATGTTCAGTTGGTCACGCGTGATCGGTACGTACTTGGGCTCAATTTCCCAGTAGTTGCAGAACTTTTCCCACACGACTTGCACGGTCGAACTGATGACCAAGTTCGGTGTGGACGTGTCTTTGCCTGCTTCTTTGCGGGCGCGCTGCCAGCGACGCTTCATTGCCAAACCTGCGAGCATGCACGCTTCGCTGGAACCGATAGTGGAGGTCCCGATAGTTTCCCCTGGCGCGTTCCACAGGTCAGCGATGATCGCGACGCACCGTTCTTCAATCGCAGCGGTCTGCGGGTACTCATCTTTGTCGATCATGTTCTTGTCGAAGGCATCGACGTAGAGACGCTTGGCTTG
>JBDHZU010000161.1:0-3828 GCA_039812085.1 Candidatus Nanopelagicales bacterium
GCCTGGCCGGTTGGCGAACAAGTAGTTGATGGCCACTGACAGGAAGTGGTTGGGATTCATCAGCCCTGCATCGGGGGTGACGATTCCGTGGCGGTCAGAGTCGGCGTCATTGCCGGTGGCAACTTGGTATTGGTCCCGTTTTTCAATCAGCGAGGCCATCGAGTTCGGGCTGGAGCAATCCATGCGGATCTTGCCGTCCCAGTCCAAGGTCATGAAACCGAACTGACGATCAACTCGGGGATTCACCACGGTCAGGTCGATGTTGAGTCGATCGGCGATTTCTGACCAGTACCGAACCGATGCGCCACCCAGGGGATCAGCGCCAATACGTACGCCCGCTTCCCGAATGGCATCGATATCGACGACGTTCGGAAGGTCGTTGATGTAGGTGCCGCGGTAGTCGTAGTCCTGCACCAAGTCGTCCTTGCGTGCCCGCGAATACGGGATTCGTTCGACGTCCTTCAGACCGTCCCGAATGATCGCGTTCGCGCGATCCTGCACCACGCTGGTGATATCTGTTCCGGCGGGACCACCATCCGGTGGGTTGTATTTGAACCCACCGTCCATCGGTGGGTTATGCGAAGGCGTCACGACGATTCCGTCCGACAGGCCAGTGGACTTTCCGCGGTTATAGGTAAGGATCGCGTGACTCAAAGCGGGAGTAGGGACGAACGAGTCCTCCGGATCGACCATCACGGTCACCCCGTTGGCTACCAAGACCTCGATGGCCGTGGCATAGGCAGGTTCGCTCAGGGCGTGAGTGTCTTGCCCGATGAAGAGGGGGCCATCAATGCCGGCACCTTTGCGGTACTCCACGATCGCCTGAGTTGTGGCAGCGATGTGGTCATCGTTGAAAGCGCTCTTCAAGGAACTGCCACGATGCCCGGAAGTGCCGAAAGTGACCTGTTGCTCAGGGACTGACACATCGGGATGCCGCGTGTAGTACGCGGTGATCAACTGCGCAATGTCGGTGAGATCTTCCGGCAGGGCCGGGGTGCCCGCTCGTTCATGATTGGCCATCTGTCCATCCTGGCTGCCCATGGCTTGGCCATCCAGTCGAGTTGCCCGATACGGCTTATGGGGAATGTTTCGCCTGCTCCTACTGCTGGGAAACAAGAACCCACTTTCAAAAAAGAGATTTTAGGGAGCCAGAGATGTCATTCACGGTCGTTGGGTTGGTCGGCAGTCTGCGGAAGGACTCGTTCAATCGGAAGCTGTACAACCACATTGTTGACAATGCACCGGCTGACTTCGAGATCACGGAGATCACTGGCTGGGGAGACTGGCCAATCCTCAATCAAGATGATCTGGCCAATATGCCCACTGAGATTGCTGCCGCTGGTGAGCAATTACGAGATGCCGATGCGGTGATCATCGTGTCTCCGGAATACAACTTCTCGGTACCCGGTGGGCTGAAGAACGCGATCGATTGGCTGTCACGTGTTCCACCTGCTCCAGGACCTTTTGCCGGAAAGCCCGTGCTGATTGCCGGTGCGTCCGGTGGACCGGTGGGCACGGCTCGTATGCAGTACCAACTGCGTCAGATCCTGGTGTTCCTTGATGCGTACCCCGTGAACAAGCCGGAACTGATGTTGGGTAACGCGCCCCAGGCCTTTGACGAAGACGGAAATCTCACCAATGAGGTCACGGCGGATCTGGTGCAGCAGGCTCTCGTGCGTCTTGCTGAGCATGGGAGAAAACTCGCTAGCTAGTCGTGGTATCAACTTGAGCATTAGGTTTCGCGGATGGCGAACCTCAAGGGATACCGGAACATATCCCGGTAGGGCACAGTTGCAGCACGTGAACCCACTCGTAGGGCGATCGCTACGGATTGTGTTGAATCCGTTTGGTCGGCGCGGCGAAGCATGAACAGCAGCTAGGGTTCCAGCAACGAGCAACTCGGCAGAGGGAGCACCGCATGTTCGAGAGATTTACTGACCGCGCACGTCGGGTCGTCGTGCTTGCCCAAGAAGAAGCTCGCATGCTCAATCACAACTACATCGGCACCGAGCACATCCTGCTTGGCCTCATCCACGAGGGCGAAGGTGTCGCCGCCAAGTCGTTGGAAAGTTTGAACATCTCCCTGGAGGCAGTACGCCACCAGGTCGAGGAGATCATCGGCCAGGGGCAGCAGGCACCGAGCGGTCACATCCCGTTCACGCCGCGCGCCAAGAAGGTGCTGGAACTTTCGCTACGCGAGGCGTTGCAGCTCGGCCACAACTACATCGGTACCGAGCACATCCTCTTGGGCCTGATCCGCGAGGGCGAGGGTGTCGCCGCTCAAGTCTTGGTCAAGCTGGGTGCTGACCTGGGCCGCGTCCGGCAGCAGGTTATTCAGTTGCTGTCCGGTTACCAGGGCAAGGAACCAGCCACTGCTGGCGGCCCGCAGGAGGGCACTCCGAGCACGTCGTTGGTGCTTGACCAATTCGGTCGCAATCTCACCCAAGCGGCCCGGGAAGCCAAACTCGATCCCGTCATTGGTCGAGAGAAAGAAATCGAACGCGTCATGCAGATCCTGTCGCGTCGTACCAAGAACAACCCGGTTCTGATTGGTGAACCTGGTGTGGGTAAGACCGCTGTCGTCGAAGGTTTGGCGCAGATGATCGTGCGTGGTGAAGTCCCGGAGACATTGAAGGACAAGCAGCTTTACACCCTCGATCTGGGTGCATTGGTGGCTGGTTCCCGCTACCGCGGTGATTTCGAAGAGCGCTTGAAGAAGGTGCTCAAGGAAATCCGCACTCGTGGCGACGTGATTGTGTTCATCGACGAGATGCACACCTTGGTAGGCGCTGGTGCTGCTGAGGGAGCCATCGACGCTGCCAGCATCCTCAAGCCCATGCTGGCTCGCGGCGAACTGCAGACCATTGGTGCTACCACGCTGGATGAGTACCGCAAGTACATCGAGAAAGATGCTGCGTTGGAACGACGTTTCCAGCCGATTCAGGTCGATGAACCGAGTGTGGAACACACCGTGGAGATCCTTAAGGGTCTGCGCGACCGCTACGAGAACCACCACAAGGTCACCATCACTGATAGCGCCTTGGCCAATGCGGCTCGCTTGGCAGACCGGTACGTCAACGATCGTTACCTACCGGACAAGGCCATCGACTTGGTCGATGAGGCTGGTGCTCGACTGCGCATTCGTCGGATGACAGCCCCACCGGATTTGCGTGAGTTCGATGAGCGCATTGCCAGTGTTCGTCGGGAGAAGGAATCGGCGATTGACGCCCAGGACTTCGAGAAGGCAGCCAACCTGCGTGATAGCGAGAAGAACCTGATCGCAGAAAAGGCTGAGCGCGAGAAGGAATGGAAGGCTGGCGACCTCGACGTTGTGGCCGAGGTGGACGACAAGCTCATCGCAGAAGTACTCGCCTTGATGACGGGTATCCCTGTTACGGATCTGTCCGAGGACGACACCGCGAAGCTGCTGTCTATGGAAGAAGAGCTGCACAAGCGGGTCATCGGCCAGGAGCAAGCCATCAAGGCACTGAGCAAGGCGATCCGTCGTACCCGCGCTGGGATGAAGGATCCGAACCGTCCGGGTGGATCATTCATCTTCGCTGGTCCGTCTGGTGTCGGTAAGACCGAGTTGAGTAAGGCGCTGGCCGAGTTCTTGTTCGGTGATGATGACGCTTTGATCAGTCTGGATATGAGCGAGTACTCCGAGAAGCACACCGCCTCTCGTCTGTTCGGCTCACCTCCCGGTTACGTCGGCTACGAAGAAGGCGGGCAGCTCACCGAGAAGGTGCGCCGCAAGCCGTTCTCCGTCGTGCTGTTCGACGAAGTGGAGAAGGCGCACCCCGACATCTTCAACTCGCTGCTGCAGGT
>JBDHZU010000162.1:0-3764 GCA_039812085.1 Candidatus Nanopelagicales bacterium
CCGCCAATGTCCCCACAGACAGTTCGTCGGCTGATGGCAGACGAACTCGGTGACGATTGGGAGGACCGGTTTGCCGAGTTCTCGGACGTTCCAGCGGCTGCTGCCTCCATTGGGCAAGTTCATCGCGCGACCTACCGAGATGGACGCGAGGTCGCCATCAAGCTGCAATATCCCGGTGCGGATGAGGCATTGATGTCTGACCTGCAGCAGCTCACTCGATTCGCTCGTTTATTCGCTGCTGCCATGCCCGGCATCGACATCAAGCCACTACTGGCCGAGTTGAAAGACCGAGTGGCAGAAGAACTCGATTACCTAAAGGAAGCCGACTCCCAACGGCACTTCGCCGCTGCTTACGAGGACGACCCGGACTTCCTGGTGCCGCATGTACTAGCCGCAGGTCCACGACTCATCGTGTCCGAATGGGTTGAGGGGACTCCCCTGAGCCGGATCATTGCGGACGGCACACCAGAGCAACGCGATCGTGCAGGATCGCTTTATCAACGGTTCCTGTTATCCGGACCGGCCCGAGCAGGCTTGCTGCACGCCGACCCACATCCCGGCAACTTCCGGTTGACCGAAGACGGACGTCTGGCGGTACTCGACTTTGGCGCGGTCGGCCACCTACCCAATGGATTCCCAGAAGCCGTCGGGCACATTCTGCGGATCGCCA
This sequence comes from Candidatus Nanopelagicales bacterium, assembly GCA_039812085.1. GTDB lineage: Bacteria > Actinomycetota > Actinomycetes > S36-B12 > UBA10799 > JBDHZU01. The sequence continues at coordinate 671 of JBDHZU010000162.1, forward strand.
TGTCCAAGCACGACGCCGACGGAATCTTGGCAGGGCTACGAGCAGAAGGATTCGTGAAGTCCGGCATTCAGTTGGACCCCGCAGATCTGATGCGATTCCTCATGCCGTTTGTAGAACCGATCGAGGTTGAGAAGTTCCATTACTCACGAGAATGGATGCGCGGTCAGTTCAATCGAATCAACGATCCTCGACAGTCCGATTTCAATGTGGGACTCAAGCTGAACCTACCCCCGCAGTACTTACTCATCCACCGTGTGTGGCTTGGCTCCATCGGGGTGCTGTGCCAGTTGGACGCGACAGTCGCCTCCCGGCAAGAGGTCATCGACTGGGTTCCGGGATTCCTCGACGAGGACCCTGCTTAACCCATACCGGGGGCCACAGCAGCGTGCTGCTGCCATGACCCCCGGACCTCTTCGTTGTTACCGATCACCAATCAGGCGGCACCCGGCTCTACCTGAGCAGCCAACCGCTCTTCCAGTCGCTGCTGGGCAGCGGCGGCGATCTGGTCGGCGTCCTTACGCGGGCGACCCTTGGGCTGACGCTGGGCGACGACCTGTCCCTTGTGGAACAACTCGCCACCCCAGACGCCAAAGGGTTCACGCCGCGCGATAGCGCCTTCCAGACAGTCCACCTGCAGCGGACAGCGCTGGCACAGCGCCTGCGCTCGATCGATTCCGACCTGATCGTCGGCGAACCACAGATCGGAATCCAGCGTGGCGCAGGGCACGGTGCCGCGGCCGGACTTCACCACATCAACCGCCAGCGGCATAACCGTGGCGACATTGGTGATCGGCTCTGGCGCTCTGCTCGTCATTGCTTTCTCCTATCTGTCGAGCGACCTGTGACATGTCTTTCTTCGGGGGTATTCAGTTGTGGGTACGAAAAAGGCCGCGGTTCCGATGTCGGAATCCGCGGCCTGTGTGAGGGCTATGAGAGGTCAGATCGGCTGACATCCGGGCGGATTCGATGGGCGGCGGTACCACGACATCGGCAGGGCAGCACCAAATTTGGGGTCGGTGATACCGCTGGTCTGTACGTCTTTGTGCGTGAGCGTGGTCAACACGTGGGTGTCACCTCTTCCGTTTGCTGTGGCCTGGTAGCCGGGTCGAATCCGTGACCCTTTCTGGGTCAATCGATAAAGGTACGGCATAGACGACGATTCCGTCGACTGACTTTTTCTGCCAGCGAACGATTCAGTCGCTGATCGCCTCAGTAATCACGCCCAGCAGGGCATCCCCGAACTGGTCGATCTTCTTTGGCCCCAACCCGGGGATCGCAGCCAAACCGTCCCTGGTATCCGGTCGAATTTCCGCCAATGCCTGCAAAGTGGCATCGGATGCAATGACATAGGCGGGCAGCGGCCGATCACGTTCGATGGACTGCCGTTTGACCTCGCGTGCGCGCCAATCTTTCAACGTGGCAAACAGGTCTTCATTCAGGTCCGATGGACAGGTCCGGCACCGACCGATGGTTCGTTCGGGACCAGTCACAAGCGCCTTGGAACATATCCGGCAACGGGCTGGCCCTCGCGTACGCGCTGCTCGCTTCTTTGGCGCCTTCCCCGCTGTCGATCCTGACCCCAATGACTCCAGAAAGCGTGAGGGTCGTCGGGAGCGGCCCCCAGCGATACGCGCCTTGGACCACGTCAACGACAAGTCCTTGCGCGCACGAGTGATTGCCACGTACAGCAGGCGACGTTCCTCATCTAGCTGTTCCAGAGACGTCGCCTGACTGATCGGCATGACGCCATCGACCAACCCGACGACGAACACCGCGTCCCACTCCATGCCCTTGGCCGCGTGCATGGATGCGATCGTCACACCGTCGATCTGGGGAATGTCTTGTGCCTCTTGCCGCCGCGCGAGTTCCTCAACGAACTCGCTGAGGGTGGCTGCCGGATGCTCAACCGTGTACTCCTGAGCCATCGCGACCAAACCAGCCAGCGATTCCCACGCCTCCCGCACTGCCCCGGTTCCGCTCGGTGGCTGCTGCGACCACCCGGCCCCAGACAAGATGTCTTCCACTTGCTCGACAGCCGGGCTACCTGCCGATTCTGGGTCGGAACGCACTGACCCACGCAGCAGCGCGACTCCACGCCGAACCTCTGGCCGCTCGAAGTAACGCGTCCCACCGCGCACCGAGTACGGAATCCCGGCATCAGCCAACGCGGATTCAAAAGCTTCGGTGATCGCGTTGATCCGAACCAGGATGGCGATCTCTTTTGCTGGTGTGCCGTTGGCAATCAGCCCAGCGATCTGTTCAGCGACTGCTGCCGCCTCCGTGGCTTCATCCGCGAAGACCTGTTGCCGAGGACGCGGCCCGGACTCCTGCTGTGATTGCAGCGCTTGACGTTGGGCGCCCGCTCGGCGAACGAGTCGGACATCGCCTGCTGTACTGACCTCAGAAATCACCGACTCCGCCAGGCTCACGATCTCGGGGGTGCAGCGATAGCAGCGGGTCAAATGCAGCACGGTGGTCCCCGCATGATGACTGGGGAAATCATGCAGATATGACGGGTTCGCCCCGGCAAAGGAGTAGATCGTCTGCGCGGGATCGCCCACCACACAGAGGGAATCGCGGTCACCAAGCCAGACATCCAGCAGGCGCTTCTGAATCCCCGAGACGTCCTGAAACTCATCGACCGTGAATGAGGTGAAGGACTTCTGCACAGTCCGTCGCAGATCGTCGCGTTCTTCCAAGATGCCGACTGTCAGCAGCAGGACATCCTCGAAATCGATCTTTCCGTTCTCTCGTTTGAGTTGTTCATAGCGGGCGTAGACGCTGGCGACTTGAGCATGGGCCAGCCCTGCCGGATTCCGTCGTCGTGCTGCTTGCGCAGATGTGGCGTACATCTGCGGCACCACACCACTCGCCTTGGCCCATTCGATTTCCGTTGCCAGATCTCGCACTGTCGCGGTGTCATTGCCTACCTGCACGGAGGCCGCAGCCGCTGACACCAATCCGATCTTCGAAGCGATGACATCGTGCATATCTCCACCGACCGCCATCGGCCATGCCCATCGCAGTTGGCGCAAGGCAGCCGAGTGGAAGGTGCGCACCCGAACATCAGTCACACCCAGGCCAATGAGTCGCC
>JBDHZU010000163.1:0-3730 GCA_039812085.1 Candidatus Nanopelagicales bacterium
GTTACGGCGGCGCCACGCTGCGTGGGGGGCTGTTTCAACAGCAACCATTCTCATGCTTTCGGCGGCCCCTGCGGTAGCAAGTCCACCTCCAAGCCCGACGGCATCTCCCTCAGTGAACGCCGCGCAAGCGGGGGATAAGCCAGACAAGCTGCCGACGATTCACGCATGGTCCTGGGTCGTCGCTGATGCCGATACGGGTCAGGTTTTAGCCGGACGAGCGTGGGATCACCCACTGCCGCCGGCGTCAACCCTGAAGACACTGACCGCGCTGACGTTGGAACCACGTCTGGACCCGGAATCGGTTTATACCGCCGAATACGCCGATGAACATGCCGAGGGCAGTCATGCCGGTGTGGTGGCGGGTTCGACCTACAAGGTGTCCGATCTGTTCCACGGGATGTTGATGCCAAGCGGTAATGACGCCGCTGTTTCTCTCGCGCACGCCTATGGCGGTATGGAGAGAACTGTTGATGCGATGAATGCGGAAGCTGCCCGAATCGGATTGAAGAACACACACATCGTTAATGACAGCGGTCTGGATGAGCCTGGTCAGGTGTCTAGTGCATACGACTTGGCCACGATCTTCCGAAACTCGTTAGCCAATCCGAATCTGCAGTCGTACTACCTGCTTCATCATGTGCAGTTTCCTGCCCCCTACAAGGCGGGAAAGAAGCGGACGAGTTTTCCGATTTGGACTGAGAACCGATTGGTCCTCAACCATTACGAAGGCGCTTTAGGTGGCAAGACCGGGTTCACGTCGCAGGCGGGTCGAACCTATGTCGGCGCGGCGCAACGAGATGGCCGACGTCTTGTCATCGCCATCATGCGCTGTGCGGAAAGCACTGAGCGCACTGCCAAGAGGCTGCTCGAATGGGGTTTCGCTAACGCTGATCGAGTGCAGCCGGTCGATCAATTGCCGGATGTTGTGCCGCTGAATCCCACTCCTGTGCGGGAAGCCGCGTGGAATCGGCCCGCTCCTGTCTCTGCCGCAGTTCCCGTGGTGGCATCGCAATCGTCGTCCTCCACGCTGTTGTTGGTGTCCGTGTTTGTTGTCGCTGTTATCGGATTGGCGGTGTTCCTGCGTCGGCGTTGGGTAATCGCCCAACAGCGTCAACGCGATATGGAACGACAGCGTCGACGCGCACGCAACATCGATTTACGTGAACGTGAGCGATCCAGGTACTAGTGCTCGGGTGTTGTGGGCTGCACGAGGTGCCCGTCTACAACAGCTAGTTGCTGATCGGTTAATCGAGTAGGCGCAGCAGAAATAACAGCGCATGAGCGGATGAGTTCAGTTACTGACGGATAGTCATCGAGCTCAATCGTTGGACAGTTGATGACGAGCAGTTCTGGTTCGTTGACCGTGGCGCGAGCGATCGCAGCAGGAAACAGTTGTTCGTCGCGCAGTGATTCCGGTCGCGCGTGGCGCTGATCGCTGAGGCCGACAGCTTCTAAGAGTTGTTCCGTCCGTTGCTGTGCGGTTGCTGAATCAGTCAGTCGAGCTGCATACAGCACATTCTCGCGAAGAGACAAATGCGGAACGAGATTCAGACCAGGAAAGACGATCCCGATGTGCTCGGCGCGGAATCGTGCCGCATCGTCCGGCTCAAGATCCGACAGGTCCGTCTGAAGAAGTTGGACAGTGCCGTGGGTGGGGCGGTGCAGTCCCATCGTTAGGGAAAGAAACTCTTGCCGTTCGTCAGTCGTCAACGACTCGATACCGATCCACTGGCCGTTATCAATCGTCAGGTCATCCACCACAAGTTGTGAACTGGTGACGTGGTCGAACGTCAGCACACTCATCTGGGATGCTCCGTTAATGCCTCAGATGGCTCGTATGTCTCGATCTGCTCGGTCACTCGATGAAGCACGAGCAGGGTTCCGCCCGCTACGGCGGCAATGACGGCAATTGCGCCGAGACTGGACATGGACGTCTGCCACAGGCTGCTGAATGCTCGCAGGATCCGCCAGGTCACCAGCAAGGCCAGCAGTGATGCCAGCGCCGCCACAATGCACGCCTGGGTGGTCACCGAATGTTTGAGCGAGGTTGCGGTGGCCCCCATCGCTCGCAATGTGGCGAAGAGTTCCCGCTGACGACCAGTCCACCCATCGAAGAAGCGCCAGATGGCAACGACGCTCAACACGGTGGCTCCTAAACACACCAAGGCACCCAAAATTCGACCGCCGGTAACGGCTGGACTCTTCGTCACTGCTTCATGTTGGGTGAGGGCCTGAGTGTCACTGACTTTTGCGGTGATCGTCGAGGCCAAATCGGCAGCAGACACCCCCAGCACCGGTTCCACAGCAATCGCGCTGACCGTGTCATTCGGCAGTTGTGAGCGGGTTCGAAGGTCGTCGTAAGCGGCAAGGGTGATGAAGGCGGTGGGATGGCCAAGTCGGGCGTTCTGCAAGGTGCCGACGATCTGCAGATCGACTGTTCCGTCTGCCTGCACGGAGATTGATTCACCAATGCGTGCGCTCGGGGAATCGGTCGCGGTTTCTGTGTTTTGCAGAGGCAGGGAACCGTTATTCGTTTGCGGGGTACCGGGAAGCCCAGGTTGAAAACCGATGAGTTGGATTTTGCTTGCAACGGATGTTCGAGTCGGGATTGTGACTGACCCGGCGTTAGGGGAGGGGGCAACGGCTAGTCGCTGAGGAATCTGGCCATCAACCGTTCGGGTAGCGATCAGACCGGTTGCCGCCACCCCAGGAATGCTTGCGATCTGCTGCTGTAGTTGTGGGCTCAGTGTGCTTTGGGTGAGGTCGCGGTTTGCGTCAGCGGAATAGACCAGCACCGGCGCATTCATAGTCGCGATCGCGCCCGTATTGAGAGTTGTCTGAGCGCTCAAATATGCCCAACCCAATAAAGCCAGCGTCATCAGTGCTCCCACCAGCAGCGTGACCACACCGAATCGCAAAGTGTGGCGACGCATGTCAGCCAGGGCGAGGAGCATCCAGAAATCATAGGAATCCGGCAGCGGGTGATGTTGGTCGGTATGTGCAATGCTCCTTCTTTGTGACAGCTCAGTCGTCGCAGGCAGTTCCTGCGGTTCAGCTTGACGGTGTGACCAAGCAATTCGGAGATGTTCAGGCTGTTCGCGGGATCGATCTGACCTTGCAGCCTGGAGAAGTCGTTGCTTTCCTCGGGCCAAACGGCGCGGGGAAGACGACCACGATCGACATGATTTTGGGACTGTCTCAACCGAGTGCTGGTTCTGTCGAGGTATTCGGGATGAAGCCCCATCGGGCGATCGCCAAAGGTCTGGTTGCTGCCGTTATGCAGACCGGAGGATTGCTCAAGGACCTGACGGTGCGAGAAACCGTGCAATACATGGCGAGCGTCTTCGCGGATACCAAACCTGTTGACGATGTGTTGGCCAGCGCGGGGATTACGGATATTGCTGAGCGCAAGGTGGGCAAGTGTTCCGGTGGGGAACAGCAACGTTTGCGGTTCGCTATTGCGTTGCTGAGTGACCCCGCCATCTTGTTGCTCGACGAACCGACCACAGGCATGGATGTCGAAGGTCGGCAGAGATTCTGGACCGCGATTCGTGCTGATGCGCAACACGGACGAACCGTCATGTTCGCCACGCATTACTTGGAAGAAGCTGACCAATACGCGGATCGGATCATCCTTATTCGCAAGGGACAGATCGTGGCAGACGGCTCCGGTAGCGAGATTCGCGCATTGGCTTCCGGTCGAACCGTGCGGGCGGTGTTGCCCGATGTC
>JBDHZU010000164.1:0-3630 GCA_039812085.1 Candidatus Nanopelagicales bacterium
CATCGCGGTGGCCATTTCGCGGGTGAGCAACGTTCCGGACGCGCCCACCAACGTTCCAGCAACGATGAGCAGCACGTTGCCGAGCACGTAACCGGAGGCTGCCACTGACAAGCCGGTGAAGGCGTTCAACAAAGAGATGATGATCGGAACGTCTGCACCACCGACGGGAAGCACCAACAAGATGCCGAGCAGTGCGGACAACACGATCAAGGCAACCAACAGCATGGTCGACGGATGCAGCACAAGGGCGACTGCGCCCACCAGAGTCGCAATCGCAACCAATGTTGTGATGTAACGACCAGCCGGGATCACGATCGGACGAGTGGTGATCAGCTCCTGCAACTTCAAGAAGGTCAGGATCGAACCGGTGAAGGACACCGAACCCACCACGACGGTAAACACGGTGGCCGCGAGCACTGCCTTGGATTCGTTGTGCGCGTTGAGGTATTCGATGACCGAGACCAGCGCAGCAGCGCCACCACCGACACCGTTGAACAGCGCCACTAGCTGCGGCATCGCCGTCATCTTCACTCGGCGGGCAGCGGGGAAACCAATCGCGGTTCCCACCACGATTGCCCCGATGATCAACGGCAGGTTCTTCAAGTGCGGATGCGCAAAGAACAGGGTGACAACGGCGATCAATGCACCAATGGCACCAATCAGGTTTCCGTTACGTGCTGTCTTAGGGCCAGACAGTCCCTTCAACGCCAGCACGAAGCAGACGGCAACGCCAAGGTCGACGAACTGAGACCAGACCGGAGCGGTATTCACTTCGCGGCCCCCTCGACAGATTCGTCCTTAGCGGGCTTCTTGGCCTTGAACATTTCCAGCATGCGGTCGGTGACGACGAATCCACCGACCAGGTTGATCGTGGCAAGTACGACAGCGATCACGCCCAGCACAATTGCCAAAGTCGAGGTGGAGTTACCCGTGACGAGGATGGCGCCGACCAGCACGATGCCGTGGATCGCGTTGGCACCCGACATCAGCGGGGTGTGCAGCACAGACGACACCTTGGATACGACTTCAAAGCCGACGAAGATACTCAGAATGAAGATTGCGAGTAGCGCAACACCAGAGTCCATAGCTCAGGCTCCCTTCCGAATCTCGCCGTTGTAGACGACCGCTGAACCGTCGAAGACCTCGTCCTCAATGTCCAGCACGAGCTCGCCGTCCTTGACCGCTAGACCGAGAATCGCGACCACATTCATCGCGTAGAGCGCCGATGCATGCACAGGCATCGAACTGGCAACGTCACGTCCGCCCCAAATCGTGACCCCGTTGATGTCCTTTTCCACGCCCGGTTCGGAACCCTCAACGTTGCCACCCGTTTCTGCTGCCAGGTCCACCACGACCGATCCAGGCTTCACCCCAGCAAGCATTTCCGCAGTGATCAGTCGCGGAGCTTGCCGTCCGGGGACGGCAGCAGTGGTGATGATGGCGTCAGATTCCGAGATGTAAGGAGTGAGCAGTTCACGCTGACGTGCAGCGCGGTCGTCACTCATCTCTTTGGCGTAGCCGCCGCCTGCTTCGAGGGCTTCCAGATCGAGTTCGATGAAGGTGCCACCCATGGAACGGACCTCATCGGCTGATGCAGCGCGAACGTCGTAGGCCGAGACCAACGCGCCGAGACGCTTGGCAGTAGCAATGGCCTGCAGCCCAGCCACTCCAGCACCCAGCACCAGCACCTTGGCTGGGGGGATGGTGCCTGCTGCGGTCATAAATAGCGGGAAGAACTTGGGGAGTCGATTCGCGGCGACCAACGTTGCCCGGTAACCGGTGACCAATGCCTGTGAAGTCAACGCGTCCATTGACTGTGCACGGGAGATGCGGGGGACGAGGTCGAACGACAACGCAGTCGCTCCCGCGCTTGCCACTGCCTCGACTGTGGCCGTATCAGTACCTGGCTGCAGGAAGCTCAATGCGACAGCCTCGGACTTCAGAGTCCGGGCAACGTCAGGTTCAAGGGGCCGAACGGTGGCCACGATGTCGGCTGAAGAAACGGCATCAGCGATCGAGTCGGAGGCAATGACCTCGGCTCCTGCCTCGGTGTATGCATCGTCGGTGAAGTTGGCCTGTGTACCAGCACCAGCTTCGACGCCGACCTCAAGTCCAAGGCCAAGCAATTTCTTCACGGTGTCGGGCACAACGGCTACACGCCGTTCACCCTCGCGGGTCTCAGCAGGGAAAACGATTCTCACTGTTGGCGGGCCCCCTTGTGGTCTACCGGCGAACGATACTTGCGAACGATTCCCGCGCTGCACGCGGGCGGGCGTGTCGCGCAATCCATTGCAATGACAGGCAACTTGTACATCGACCCCTCATCGACAAAACGGCGGGGTGGTGCGAGTTCTCGTGCCTGGCGCGCGCACAATCGATAATTGTGATGAGCCGCCAGGAACACATCCGACGCGCACACATCGTCGCGGATGTGTTGTGTGTGGTGACCATCATCTGTTGTGTAGTGATCTTGTTCGCGTGGTTTGGTCCGCAGCATCACACCATCCATCTCATTCCCGCTCCAGGTCCGTCCACGTCGGCCACTGCTGCGGTAGCGATGGGGTTACTAGCGATTTCTGTCCTCTCCTATTTGCACTGGAGCACGATCGTTTCCGTTGCCGCAGCAGCGGTAGCCGGTGTCATCGCGGTAGCAGTCGGAGTCGGGCACCTCAATCAGCACACCGGCTCGCAAATCAATGGTCTGGTGATGCCGAGTTCAGTGGTAGGTCAAGGCCTCACTCCGGCAGCGCCGGCAGGTGTCACAGCAACAACTGTGGTCTGTCTGTTGGCGTTTTCGGTTGCTGCGGTCATGCTCGGTCTGCGCCGGGCACCGAATCTTCGCCCTGCCATCACGACCTTCGCCGGAGCCGCCTGCTTGATTGCGTTCTACGGGCAAGCGCTGGGTATTGGCACCAACGAATCCGGATTACTGCTCGGTGTGGGAACTCGAGTCCCGACTGATACCGCCCTCATGGGGGTCTGCATCGCAGCTGCGCTGATCTGTGCAGGCATCGAATACGGCTGGACCCGAATTCAGGTGTCGGAATACGCCGGGGGACGACTCAGTCGCGTGCTCGTGCCAGCGATCTTGGTCTTTGTCTTTCTTACCTCGTTGTTCGTCAAGTGGTTCCTGTTGGGTAGGGGCACTGATTCTCGAATCTCGCTGCAGATCAACATTGCGATCATCACTTTGCTCATGCTGGCGGTGTCGGTATACCTGGCGCATCGGGCCGACGTGTTGGATCGGCGACGAGAACGCACGCTTGATGAACTGCGACTACGGGTACAAAGGTCTGAAGTCATTCAGCAACTAGCAACGACGCTGAACTTCCCGATCGAAGACGGGGCACATGCCGAACAGGTCACTGCGGACCTGGTGCGTTCTGCTCTACCTCAAGCCGATGCAGTGCTCATCCTGCGGCAAGCTGACAACCCGACGGATCACTACTCCTTGGAAGGTGTGAGCCACCGGAATCCGCTCGGCGCTGACATTCTGCGCGACCTGTTTGCGGTACCAGCCCCACTGAGCCTGCCGTTGGACATTCGAGTCATCCATACCGGAACGCCCGCATTCAGCAACGGTCTGTCCAGTGAGCCGAATGTCGATCCACGGAACACGTTCATTACCGA
>JBDHZU010000165.1:0-3588 GCA_039812085.1 Candidatus Nanopelagicales bacterium
TGCAAACTCAAAATCAGCAAGACAGCGACGACCCGCATGCTCCGTGGCGATGTCGCCGGGCTGAAGGTCAGCGTCAGCACCAGCACCGGCAAGATCACCGCGCTGGCCACCGCCAAGGGACAAACCGTCAAGGTCAACGCCAAGGCAGTCGCTAAGAAGTCCGGCACCAAGAAAAGCTCTAAGGCATGGGCACGTAGCTGGCACTCCTGACAGATCTACTCGTTGGAAGCACCTGCTCCTTGAGTAATCAGGGTTCGTAGAACCCGAACGGCCACAGAAATGGTGGCCAAGTCGAACACGCCGGAAGCGGAAATTTCTTGCAGCGTGGACCGGGCACGAGCTTGACCTTCCTCACCGTGGGCTTCCCACTGAGCCAGGCGACTCTCTGCAGGATCCTCGGCAGAAGTCGCCCGCAATACCCGGGTGGTTAACGATGCGAGGACGGAGTAGAGATCTGACCGCAAGGACGCTCGCGCAAGGTTTGACCAACGATCATCACGCGGGAGGTCGGAGATTCGTTCAAGCAATCGATCGATGCCGTAGTGCTCCGAGATCGCGAAGTACAACTCCGCGACTTCTTCTGGTTCCACGTCATAGCGGGTAGCGATTTCCTGAATATCCAGCAAGCTGAACAAGTCGAGGCTGCCGGACACCTCATAGGCCAAATCCTCCGGAGCACCCAGGTCAATGAAGGTGCGCGCCTTCGCCTGTAAACGCGAACGTTCCGAACCCACCAAGAAGTGCGAGGTATCGCCTCTCATCGCATCCACGATCGGGCCAAAACGTTCGATCTCTCCCGCGACATCCACCGTCCCGCCTCGCAGAGACAACACCCACCGCGTTGAACGATCCAGCAATCGCCGCACTTCCAACAACATCGCATCCTGTGCCGCTGGTGGGATCTGCCCATCGAGACCACGGATGCGCCACCAAATATCCCGCAGGTTGAAGACCTCCCGCGCCACTGTGTACGCCCGAACAATCTCTGGACCACCAGCACCAGTCTCTTCAATCGCACGATAAACAAATGTCAATCCCGCGCTATCGACAATGTCATTCGAGACAACAGTGCAAATAATTTCTTTGCGCAGCGGGTGCTCGTCAATCTGCTGCGCAAAACGTTCCTGCATTGCCTGCGGGAAGTAACTATGGAGAACGTGAGTGAACCAAGACTGCTCGGCAAAATCGGATTCGACCAGATCCCGAGTCAACGCAATCTTGACGTAACTAAGCAAGACACACAGTTCCGGCGACACCAATCCCTCGCCACGTTCTAACCGTTGCTGGACCTCCGCCGTGCTGGGCAAGAACTCCAACTCACGATCCAATAGACCACGACCTTCGAGGTACTCCATCAACCGTTCATGGACCTGGAGCAGCTCAGGAGCATGGACCCGTGATGCTCCCAACACCGCGTTCTGTCGATAGTTATCGCGCAGAACAAGATGAGCAACGTCGTCCGTCATGCTGGCTAAGAACTCGTTGCGTTCATCGAAAGTCAGCAGACCGGTTGAGACCGCACTATTCAGCGCGATCTTGATATTGACCTCATGATCTGAGCAATCCACTCCCGCTGAGTTGTCGATCGCATCCGTGTTGATTCGAACCCCAGCTTGCGCAGCAGCAATTCGTCCGAGCTGAGTGAACCCGAGGTTGCCGCCCTCCCCCACCACGCGAACCCGAAGCTGATCGCCGTTGATCCGGACTGCGTCGTTGGCTTTGTCTCCACAGTCAGCATTCGTCTCGCTGGATGCTTTGACATACGTTCCAATTCCACCGTTCCACAACAGGTCGACGGGGGCAGTCAGGACAGCGTGAATCAATTCGTCAGGGGTCAGCGATGTGGTCGTGGATGACAGACCGAGTACCTCAATGACCTCATCGCTGAGCGCGACTGTCTTTGCATCTCGCGGATAAACCCCTCCACCAGCGCTGATCAAAGACTGGTCGTAGTCCATCCAACTTGAGCGAGGAAGTTCTGCCACACGTTGACGTTCGGTGAATGACGCAGCCGGGTCAGGGTGCGGATCCAGGAAGATGTGTCGATGGTCAAAGGCAGCCACCAGAACAAGCGAGGAACTACACAACATCCCGTTGCCGAATACGTCACCACTCATGTCTCCGATGCCCACAGTGGTGATGCGATCGGTCTGCACATCGACACCCAGTTCACGGAAGTGACGACGCACCGACTCCCAGGCCCCTTTGGCGGTAATGCCCATCTCTTTGTGGTCATACCCGTGTGACCCACCCGAGGCGAATGCGTCCGCCAACCAAAACCCGCGTTCTTGCGCGATCTCATTAGCCAAGTCAGAGAAGGTCGCGGTCCCCTTGTCGGCCGCCACCACCAGATAGGTGTCGTCTCCGTCGCGGCGCACGGTGTCACTCGGAGGAACGACTTGTCCGTCCACCAGGTTGTCGGTGACATCGAGCAGGGCGTTGATGAACTCTCGGTAGCAGTCTTGGCCTTGGCTGATGACCTCACCACGTGAGCCGGTAACTGGCTGCTTGACGACAAACCCACCCTTAGCTCCGACGGGAACGATCACCGCATTCTTGACCTCTTGTGCCTTGACGAGACCCAGGATTTCCGTCCGAACATCCTCCGGACGATCACTCCATCTCAGACCACCACGAGCGACGGACCCGAATCTCAGGTGCACACCATGAACTCGCGAAGAAGTCACGCTGATCTCGTACAACGGCTGCGGTGCAGGGACTCCTGTAATCGTGCGAGGAGCAAGTTTGAACGCCAACGCTTGTCGATCGCGACCGTGATCGGAGAAAGCATTTGTCCGAAGGATTCCGTTGACGACGGACAAGAGTTGCCGCAAGATTCGGTCGGCATCCAGACTCGTCACTGCGTCAATCGAGACCGTGAGATCAGTCGTGAGCTGTTCCGCTCTCACTTCACGATCGCCCTCTGGCACAGTCGGGTCGAACCGGACCTCAAACAGGTCAACGAGACCGGAAACGATCTCACTGTGGTCATCCACTACCTGCTCGATGTAGGTCATCGAGAACGGTGACCCGATCTGCCGAACGTAGGTAATCCACGCACGCACCCAACTCACTTGTTCCACACTCAGATGGGTGCCCGTGACGAGTTGGTTGAGTCGGTCGATCTCGACCTCACCACGTTGTCCGGCAGTGAAAGCGTGCGCGAATAGGTCCGGTAGATCCTGGGTTCCGTCTCCCGGTAGACGAACCACCACGTCGTAAAGCCACCGCAGAGTTCCGTCGTTCATGGTGAATTCGTACGGACGTTCTTCCAAGACCTGAACGCCGAGGCTGGCGAAGATCGGCATGATTTCGTATAGATCAACCGGCCGATCCCGTCGGTACAGCGTGAATCGGCGAATCAGCGGATCGCTCGGTGCTTCCAACTGATCAATTGGCGTGCCAGCCGTGTGTAACCGAGCAATCTCTCCCTGCGCCTCATCAATAGAGATCAAAGTCAGAATGTCTGCGATGGCAACAGCGGGAGCAACATCTTCCTTGTAGGCATCGCTCACTCCCTCTTCACCGAGTGCAGTTCGAACCGAAGTCGCCATCTCGGCCCCGAACTGATTGCCCAACAACTCGATG
>JBDHZU010000166.1:0-3581 GCA_039812085.1 Candidatus Nanopelagicales bacterium
CTGGGCGGTACGTGGCTGCTAGTTCTCGTGTGGCTGGTGACGGCATGTTCGCGCGAAATGTTTGTTTGTGCTTACTTGCCTTACTTGAGAGCAGGTCGAGAATCCGATGTGGGGAAGGGGCAAGATAGCTCCGTGGCTTCGTTGTCCGGTGGGACCAAGCGCATCCTGTTCGGCAGGGCGCTAAGGAATGAGTCTTTACACGACACTTTGCTACCCAAACGCATCGCGCTTCCGGTGTTCGCCTCCGACGCATTGTCATCGAATGCGTACGCCACTCAAGAAATCCTGCTCATGCTGGCGATGGGTGGGGTCTCGTTCTATTCGTTTGCACCCTGGGTCGCGCTGATGGTGATGGTGGTCTACTTCACCGTCGTCGCGTCCTACCGACAAAACGTTCACGCCTACCCGTCGGGCGGTGGCGACTATGAAGTCGTCTCCACCAACTTGGGTCCAAAGTGGGGCGTATTCGTCGCCAGTGCCTTGCTGGTGGATTACGTGCTGACCGTTGCTGTATCGATCTCCTCAGCGGTCGACAACATTGCGTCCGCATATGACCCGGTCAATCAACATGCCGTATTGGTTGCCGTCGTATTGATCGCAGTGATGGCCGTGATGAACCTGCGCGGTGTCCGCGAATCCGGCACAGCATTCGCGATCCCGACCTACGGCTTCGTATTGGGCATCTTCGTCATGGTCGTGGTGGGCATCGTCAAAACGGTGTCGGGAACTCCGATGACGGCGGAAAGCGCCAACTACATCATCAAGGCACAAGAACAGGTCACCGGTTTAGCGGTCGTATTCCTTGTGGCACGCGCCTTTAGCTCCGGTACGACGGCACTGACCGGCATTGAAGCGATTGCTAACGGAGTTCCGGCATTCCGCAAACCGAAGTCGAAGAACGCGGCCACCACGTTGCTGATGCTCGGACTGATCTCGATGACGATGTTCGGCGCGATCACCTGGCTCGCCCGCAAGACGGGTGTGAAGTATGTCGACCCGGCACACAGCTCTGAGCTGGTTGGTTTGCCGCCAGGTCAAGACCAGAAAACTGTGATTGCGCAGGTGGCCCAGGCTGTCTTTGGCAACTTCACGATTGGCTACCTCTACATCGCCGTCGTCACCGCACTAATTTTGATTTTGGCGGCGAATACCGCGTTCAACGGATTCCCAGTATTGGGGTCGATCCTGGCGCGCGATGGTTACCTGCCGCGCCAGTTGCATACCCGTGGAGATCGCCTGGCGTTCTCCAACGGCATCTTGTTCTTGGCGGCAGCCGCAGCCGGACTGGTGTGGGTGTACGAAGCATCTGTCTCGGGTTTGATCCAGCTTTATGTGATCGGTGTTTTCGTGTCCTTCACCTTGAGTCAGATCGGCATGGTGCGTCACTGGAACCGTCACCTGCTCACCGAGCCGAATGCCAAGGCCCGATCCAAAATGAAGCGATCACGGGGGATCAATGCATTCGGAGCATTGCTAACCGGGACCGTGCTGATCATTGTTCTGCTGACCAAGTTCACCCATGGCGCATACCTCGTCGTCATCGCGATGCCACTGCTGTACCTACTAATGAGTCGGATTAAAGGTCATTACGACCGCGTCGCTAGGGAGCTTGTCGGTAGTGGTGACGAGAAGGTCACGCTGCCTTCGGGAGTTCATGCGGTGGTGTTGGTGTCCCGACTGCACAAGCCGACGATGCGTGCGTTGTCCTATGCCCGAGCCACCCGCCCGCAGAAGTTGGAGGCAATCACCGTCTCGGTCGATCCGGGTGACTCGACGGAACTGTCGGCCGAGTGGGCACGACGCAAAATCCCCGTCCCGTTGCGGGTTTTGGATTCGCCCTACCGAGAGATCACTCGACCAGTACTGATGTACGTCCGTGGTCTGCGCCGAGCGTCCCCAAGAGATTTGGTCACCGTCTACGTCCCGGAATACGTCGTTGGTCACTGGTGGGAGAACCTGCTGCATAACCAATCAGCGCTGCGATTGAAGACCCGGTTGCGCTTCACCCCAGGCGTCATGGTGGTCAGTGTTCCGTGGCAGTTGGATTCCAGTCACGGAGATGGGATCGACCGGATTGAAAGCGCTCCTGGTGCAGTCCGGCGAGGTCAGCCCCGTTCGGCGGTTGCCGATCGTGTGGTGGAAAGCAAAATGGGAGGACGCGGATCGTCAGGGGCAGCAGGCAACTGAGGTTGGGTGCTGACAGTCGCCACTGACTACAGGTCTAGGCTTGTCAGAGGTGTTCTGACCCGTGGCGATCGGGTCAATGGCGACAACAGAATGCGGGTTCCGGTGAGCAAAAACAGCTTCGATTCCCAGTCCACCCTGACCGTTGGCGGTCAGGATTACGAGATCTTCCGCATCGCTGCGGTGGACGGTTCGGCCGCGTTGCCGTTCACCCACAAGGTGCTGTTGGAGAACTTGCTACGCACCGAAGATGGCGCCAACGTCACCGCCGAACACATCCAGGCACTCGGTAACTGGGACCCATCGGCTGAACCCAGCGACGAAATCCAGTTCAGCCCAGCGCGCGTCGTCATGCAGGACTTCACCGGTGTTCCCTGCGTGGTCGATCTCGCCACGATGCGCGAAGCTGTCCGTGATCTGGGTGGCGATCCAGACAAGATCAACCCACTGGCTCCAGCCGAATTGGTCATCGACCACTCCGTGATTGCCGACTTCTTTGGCCTAGAGAACGCCCTCGAACTTAACGTTGCCCTGGAATACGAACGCAATGGCGAGCGCTACAAGTTCCTTCGCTGGGGTCAGACCGCATTCGATGAATTCAAGGTCGTCCCACCTGGTACTGGCATCGTCCACCAAGTCAATATCGAGAATCTGGCTCGAGTGGTCATGACCCGTAATGGGCAGGCCTATCCCGATACCTGTGTGGGAACCGACTCGCACACCACGATGGTCAACGGCCTGGGTGTCTTGGGTTGGGGCGTCGGCGGTATCGAAGCCGAGGCCGCAATGTTGGGGCAGCCAGTCAGCATGCTGATCCCACGAGTAGTCGGGTTCAAGCTCACCGGTGAACTTCCAGAAGCCGCCACTGCAACCGACTTGGTTCTGACCATCACCGAGCTGCTGCGCGAACACGGTGTGGTCGGCAAGTTCGTGGAGTTCTACGGCGATGGCGTGTCATCAGTGCCGTTGGCTAACCGCGCCACCATCGGCAACATGAGCCCGGAGTACGGCTCCACCATCGCGATCTTCCCGATCGACGACGAGACCCTGCGCTACCTGCGCCTGACCGGCCGTCCCGAGGAGCAGATCGCCCTGGTCGAGGCCTACTGCAAGGAGCAGGGCCTCTGGCACGACCCGTCGAGCGAGGCGAACTACACGACGATCCTGGAGCTGGATCTAGCCACCGTGGTGCCGTCGCTGGCCGGCCCGAAGCGTCCGCAGGACCGCGTGATCCTGTCCGAGGCCAAGGAGTCGTTCCGGTCGGCACTGCGCGACTACGTGACCGACGGCAGCACCGAGACCGACTCCGGGGTGGACGAGGCCGGCCGCGAGAGCTTCCCCGCCTCCGATCCGCCCGCCGTCGGGCATCCGGACTCCAACGGGGCGCCCGCAGGCTC
>JBDHZU010000167.1:0-3577 GCA_039812085.1 Candidatus Nanopelagicales bacterium
CTGGCCACACTCAAGGATCTGTCAGTTACCTCGTGCCGCCGACCGACGAATTACCGCCAGTGATGTTCAGTGGAGACCTGTTGTTTGAAGGGTCGATTGGACGGACGGACTTACCGGGTGGCGACATGAATCAGATGGTCGAATCACTGGAACGTGTTGTGCTGCCGATGGATGACCAGACTGTGGTGCTGCCCGGTCATGGAAACACCACCACGATCGGTCGGGAGCGGGTGTCCAACCCCTATCTGCTGCAACTAGCCAATGGTGGATTCGATACCCCGAGCAGGGGGTTGTAATGGCTGGCAACTTTCAAGCGCCCAAGGGTGTCGCGGAATATGTGTGGCCGGACTCGGCTGCGTTCCTTGCGGTCCGGCAAGCGTTGAGTCAGCCTGCGCAGGTTGCTGGCTACGGGTATATCGAACTGCCCGTTTTCGAGGACACCGGTTTGTACGTGCGCGGAGTTGGCGAATCCACCGATGTGGTCTCGAAGGAGATGTACACCTTCGATGATCGCGGTGGACGTTCGTTGACGTTGCGGCCGGAAGGAACCGCTGGTGTTGTTCGAGCGGTGATCGAGCACTCGCTCGATCGTGCGAGCCTGCCAGTGAAGCTCTGGTACGCCGGTCAGTTCTTCCGCGCGGAACGTCCACAGCAAGGTCGGTACCGGCAGTTTTCTCAAGTTGGGGTGGAAGCCCTCGGCAGTGATGACCCGGCGCTGGATGCGGAAGTCATCGCGCTTGGAGTGGAGTCCTTTGCGCGGCTTGGGCTGCAGAACTACCGGCTACTCCTCAACAGCCTGGGCGATGCCCAATCTCGTCAGGCATATCGCGACACTCTCACCGAGTTCTTAGGAACTCTCGATTTGGACGAGGCGACCCAAGCCCGCGCTCGACTCAATCCGCTTCGGGTGCTCGATGACAAGCGCCCTGAGATGGTGAAGGCATTGGCTGATGCACCGTTGTTGTCCGATTCCTTGACTGATGCGGCGGCACAACATCATGCACAGGTGTGCGACTACTTGCGGGAACTCGGTATTCAGTGGACGGATGCCCCTCGTTTGGTGCGTGGCCTGGACTACTACACCAAGACCACTTTCGAGTTCGTTCACGACGGACTGGGTGCGCAATCCGCATTGGGTGGCGGTGGTCGGTACGACGGACTCATGCAGTCCCTGGGTGGGCAAGAAATCTCGGGGATCGGATTTGGTCTGGGCGTCGACCGCACGATGTTGGCGTGCCAGGCAGAAGGAATCGAACTGACCGATGGTCGTCGGTGCGACGTATTCGTGGTGCCTTTCGGAGAAGCGGCCAAGCGGGTTGCCGTGACGGCATGTGCGCAACTTCGGGCCGAGAACATCGCGGTCGATATGGCCTTCGATGATCGTTCGATGAAGGCATCGATGAAGGCTGCTGACCGATCCGGTGCACGAGTGGCCATCATCATCGGGGACGATGAACTAGCTGCCGAGTCCTGGACACTTAAAGACCTTGCCAGCGGTGAGCAGAACACCGTGACCGCAGCAGACGGAATCAATGAACTTCGGAGGACTCTCGCATGATGCGTACGCATGGAGCCGGCACCCTACGGGCAGCCGACGTCGGTACGACTGTGACGTTGGCTGGTTGGGTGGCCCGGCGCCGCGATCATGGCGGGGTGGCATTCGCTGATGTGCGCGATAGCTCAGGCACTGCCCAGGTGGTGCTGCGTGATGACGAGACCACTCACTCGTTGCGTCCCGAAAGTTGCATTTTGGTGACCGGGACGGTTCAGGCGCGCCCGGAGGGCAATGAGAATCCTGAGTCACCGACCGGTGCGATTGAAGTGGTAGCTGACGACATCACGGTTCTCTCCCAGGCCGCACCGCTGCCCTTCGGCGTGGACGAATACTCCGAGGTGGGGGAGGAAGCCCGTTTGAAGTGGCGCTACCTCGATCTGCGTCGTGCGGAACCGGCCAAGGCGTTACGGATGCGTTCGGATATCAACCGTTTGGCTCGTGACGTACTGCTGGAGCGTGGGTTCGTCGAGGTGGAGACCCCGACCTTGACCCGCTCCACACCGGAAGGTGCGCGCGACTTCATCGTCCCGGCACGTTTGCGTCCTGGCTCCTGGTACGCGTTGCCGCAGTCGCCACAGTTGTTCAAGCAACTGCTGATGGTGGCCGGGATGGAACGGTACTTCCAACTTGCCCGCTGCTATCGAGACGAGGATTTCCGCGCCGATCGGCAGCCGGAGTTCACCCAGCTCGATGTGGAAATGAGCTTCGTCGAGCAAGAAGACGTGCTGGAAGTGTCCGAAGCAATCATCCGTGCCTTGTGGTCTGGCGTAGCGGGGTACGACATTCCGCCGATTCCTCGGATCACCTACGCCGAGTCGATGGCCAAGTACGGCTCCGACAAGCCAGACCTGCGCTTCGAACTGGAACTCGTCGAACTAACCGACTACTTCAGCGACACCCCGTTCCGGGTTTTTCAGGCCCCGTACGTGGGTGCGATCGTCATGCCCGGCGGAGCCAGTCAACCTCGCCGAACTTTCGATGCCTGGCAAGCATGGGCCAAGCAACGGGGTGCTCGAGGTCTGGCATACGTCATCGTCGGGGACGATGGGGAACTATCCGGTCCCGTTGCCAAGAACTTGTCCGACGCCGAACGCGACGGTTTGGTGGCCGCCACTGGGGCAGCCAACGGCGACTGCATTTTCTTCGCGGCCGGAAAGCCATCCCAAGCCCGAGCCCTGCTCGGTGCCGCCCGCAACGAGATCGCGGAAAGGCTCGGTCTCATTGACGAGGGCACATGGTCCTTCGTGTGGGTGGTCGATGCCCCCATGTTCGAACCGATTGAACTGCCGGACGGTTCAGAGGCATGGACAGCCGTTCATCATGCCTTCACCTCTCCTAATGCGGACTGGATCGACAACTTTGATTCTGATCCCGGCAACGCATTGGCATACGCCTACGACATCGTGTGCAACGGCAACGAGATCGGAGGCGGCTCGATCCGTATCCATCGTGGTGACATTCAAGAGCGCGTATTTGCCGTCATGGGAATTGACGAACAAGAGGCCAACGAGAAGTTCGGCTTCCTGCTTGAGGCATTCCAGTACGGTCCGCCTCCGCATGGTGGTGTCGCCTTTGGTTGGGACCGAATCTGCATGCTTCTGGCTGGCGCGAATAGCTTGCGCGATGTGATTGCCTTCCCGAAGACTGGTGGTGGATTCGATCCGCTGACCGCCGCTCCTGCGCCAATTACTGACCAACAGCGTGAAGAAGCGGGCGTGGACGCACAACCGGAGGACGAGAACCCCGAGTGAGCTCACCCACCCTGTTCGATGAGGGCAGCGACCCTCGTCGACCAGATGCTCCGTTGGCTGCACGCATGCGGCCGACGGAACTTGACGAGGTCGTGGGTCAGCGAGAAGTGCTGGGGCCGGGTACTCCACTGCGCCGGTTACTCCAAAGTGGTTCAACTACCGCCCGCACGTCACTACTGCTGTGGGGGCCACCCGGAACAGGTAAGACGACCCTGGCGATGCTTGTTGCCAGTGCCGGTGGAGATCAGTTCGTGGAACTGTCCGCCGTCAC
>JBDHZU010000168.1:0-3498 GCA_039812085.1 Candidatus Nanopelagicales bacterium
CGATCACTGGTTCGAACCCCAAGGCCAAGCGTCTTGAGTTCCGCGTTCCGGATCCGTCGGCGAACCCGTACCTCGCGTTCTCCGCGATGCTCATGGCCGGTCTGGACGGAATCAAGAACAAGATCGAGCCTGCTCAGCCGGTCGACAAGGATCTCTACGAGTTGCCGCCGGATGAAGCTGCCGCGATCCCCACGGTTCCGGATAGCTTGGCTGGCGCACTGGATGCTCTCGAAGCAGACAACGAGTACTTGTCAGAGGGCAACGTCTTCACCCCAGATCTCATCGAGACCTGGATTGATTACAAGCGCACCAACGAGATCGACCCGATCCGTTTGCGTCCACATCCGCACGAGTTTGAGCTGTACTACGACCTGTAAATCGGCGTAATTCTGCCGGTTCCTTTGAAGTAGCCGGGTACCAGTCTTTGGATTGGTACCCGGCTACTTCATATTTGGTGCTCACGCTTCAGTAGTCTCACCGGAGCAGGGAAGCATGTCTCTCTTAACGCTCCAACTCGGAAACACAGAAGGCAACCAATGACCCACAAAACCCAACGTGAACTCGTCGAGGAGTACATGGATGGTTTCCGCACTAGCGACCATGACCGTATCCTCGCCACGCTGACGGACGACGTGGAGTGGGTTATTCACGGACATCGCACCACACGTGGCAAAGCCGACTTCGACAGCGAAATCGAGAACCCCGCCTTCACCGGAAGTCCAGAACTCGACGTCCAACGTGTATTCGAGGACGGTTCCGTAGTGATCACCACTGGCGAAGGTCGCGGCGCAACAGTCGAACACGGACCATTCCGTTTCGCCTTCAATGACCTCTTCACCTTCCGCGACGGACTCATCGCACGCGTCGATTCCTATGTGGTGCCACTACCCCAGTAATGCACCAAGGCACCCTCGGAGTGAACGGACTTTCCCAAACACATAAGTGCCGTAAGCGCGTACCAAATATCTGCCGTCACTGAGGAAGCAACAACTCCTGGGGATACAGGAAGATCGCCCCATGGCTTCACTGGGTGATCAATTCAGAAACATGGTGGCGAAGGACCCTCAGAAGGTCCTACTGAGGCGAGCGCTGCGTATGGCACTGATGGTTCCGCTGCTGTTCTGGTTCATGATCTACGTGCTCAAAATGCCGAAGGCATCAGTTCCTGCGGTATTTGCGCTGTTCTGTGTGGTCGCCTTTGCTGACTTCGGTGGTCCATTACTTCACCGATTTCGGGCGAACCTCGTGCTAACTGTGGTTGGTGCGCTACTGATCTTGTTCGGCGTGCTGTGCGGAACCAATATTTGGATTGCGCTGCCCGCCACCTTTGTCGTCTGTTTCGCCATTGCTTTCTCTGCCATCCTGCGTGGCTACTTTGCTGCCTCCACCATCGCACTACTTGTTCCCTGGGTCATGGCTGTCACTGGGCAAGCTCCCGACACAACTGCTGTCCCACAAGCGATCGCCTGGTGCATCGGTGGACTCGCCGGTGCCATCGCCTGCCTTGTGCTGTGGCCGGCACGCATCATGAGTCCGCTACGTCTACAAGTCGCGGCCACCTTGGACAGTGCAGGCAAAACCGTCGCGCAGACCTATCTCGACGAACCGGGTGACTCCGAACCAGAGATGGCAGCCAATCGGCAGAAGCTGCATCAGTTCTTCTACGGTCGCCCCACTCGCCCCGGCCCGGGAACCTCACGCGATCGCAACCTATTGCAGACCATCGACCAGACCTTCCGGCTCGTCACCGTCCTGGAATGGGATAAAACGCATCCTCACCCCGATGAAGCCACGGGTACTAAAGAGCTCGCTACCCAAACCGCGCAAACGCTAAGCCAATCAAGTCAGGCCATCGCCAACTCTGATTCCAGCCAAGTTCCTGATCCAGCAGAACTCAATGCCGCTCGAGAAGTTCAAGCACAACAAACCCTCGGCTGGGTTGAACAACAAGCTGCTGCCGGGAACACCACGTCACTGCGCGACTCTTTACGTTCCGCATTCGGCGTCCGTATGGCGGCAATGTCCACGCAGATCACTTCGTACTACGTGCGTGGCGCAGTAGGAGTCCATGGACGTCGCAATCAGCCTGACACCGCCGTCACCCTGGACGGAGAAAACGTCGTTGATCCGCGTAAATCTCACGGCATCTGGCGCTACCTCACCACCCATTTGAGCCTGAGTTCGCCGTGGACCCGAAATGCGTTGCGTACCGCAATCGCGCTGACTCTCAGCGTGCTTGTCGTCTACCTGACCAAGGTCGAACATGGATTCTGGGTCAGCCTCGGAGTCATCGTGGCCTTGCGATTCGACACCACTGGAACACTTCGTACCGGCAAGCAAATGGTCATCGGAACAATCGTGGGCTATGCCTTGGGCGTAGCTGTCCTACTGCTCGGTGGCAGCCACTCATGGGTCTACTGGACGCTGCTGCCAATCGCAGTGTTCATCGCGATTTACGCCCCTGGCACCACCACCATGACCATCGGTCAAGGTGCTTTCACCTTCCTGCTGGTGGTGATGTTCGGCGTGATGATGCCGGGTTCGATCCAAGCCAGCGCGTACCGATTCCCCGACGTAGTGCTCGGCATCATCGTTGCGCTCGTGACGGCCGCTTTGATGTGGCCTCGCGGAGTCGCCCCGATGGTCGCACGCACCCTGCAAGAAAGCGCCGCAGCCGCGGCTAAATACCTACAGGCAGCCGTTCACCAAACCGTCGGAACACCTAGCGACGGTGAACAGCCAAATCAACAAGAAGCTCTTGCCTCGATTTCGGTTGCTGATGAAACCTTCGAAGTGGCAATGGCACAGATGATTCCGGGCTTAGGCGACATCCGAACCTGGGCAGCGATCTCTAACACCAACCAGCATTTAGTACGTGTCGGTGACGTGATCACCAAACTTCCACAGACCGGGGAACTCCCCAAAGCCAACGACACCCTGCAAGACCTCCTCACGTTGACCGACACGCTACCCAGCATCATGACCGAAGCCACCACCAAGCTGACTGAAGAAGCCGATCAAAGTAAGGCGGCGGAACTATTTGTCGATGCCGATATCGATACCGACGATGACCCAGCCGTACAACAACTAGAATCCAGCCTGAGTCGCCACCTGGAACAGCTGTCACCGGCAGACGACATCCCCGCCACGGTTGGCTTATCAGTGCTCTGCGACTGGGTGATTCAGTCCCACTGGGTGGTCACCCGTCTACAGGAAATGGCGAATCAATCGACCGCAGATCAAACGCCCGCCTCGTAATTGGGGTGCTACCCAACGATGGCTGCAAGTGTTGCCGTCAGCGTCACGAGGATGAAGAAGGCGAGTTCGATC
Source organism: Candidatus Nanopelagicales bacterium (assembly GCA_039812085.1). Taxonomy (GTDB): domain Bacteria; phylum Actinomycetota; class Actinomycetes; order S36-B12; family UBA10799; genus JBDHZU01. The sequence continues at coordinate 3,331 of JBDHZU010000168.1, forward strand.
ATCCCGAGGGCTCCCGGCTTGAGCGTCCGATCTGGGCCGAACGTCAGACATCGCCACAACGCAAACCCGAATGCGATACCTGCCGCGATTGCGACCAGCCAACTCGCCAGTGCGCCAACCACAATCGCTGAAGGAACACTCACCACGGCAACGAACTGTGCAATGAGC
>JBDHZU010000169.1:0-3495 GCA_039812085.1 Candidatus Nanopelagicales bacterium
CAAGGTCCTGCAGGAGTCATACAGCCAAGACAACGGTGCTGGTGTCGATCTGACTTTGGCAGAAGGCTCGTTGATCGAAGGTTGGGTGCAAGGGATGCCCGGAATGAAGGTCGGTGGCCGTCGGATCCTGGTGATTCCGGCTGATCTCGCCTACGGCAACGACGGTTCGGGTGGACGCCCCTCCGGCACTCTGGTCTTCGTGCTCGACTTGCTGAAAGTCTCCTAGCGAGTCCAATGCCCGGCCCGATTCCACCCGTCGAGGACTCCACCGACGATCTGTTTGACGGTGAAGATGAGTACCGTCCACCATCACCGATCGATCAGAAGTTGGAACGGCAACTGGCGTTGTTGTTGCTCCTAAGCAACTCACGACGGCCGCTCACTCAACAAGAGATTCGGGCCAGCATCCTGGACTACCAGCGTGATGCTGAGCCGGACTCGGTGGCACGAGCCTTCGAACGAGACAAGGACGACTTGCGCTCGTTGGGATTCGCCTTGGAGTCACGGCCAAACGCTTACGACGAGGATGCCTACCAACTCGCCAGCACGTCGTTCCTTCTCCCTGACGTCACCTTCGATGAGTCGGAACGCCTTGCGCTTGCGGTTGCTGCCCGCAGTTGGCAGGCGGATACCGCTCAACATTGGGCGCTGGCCGGTCTGCGCAAACTAGAAACCCGCGACACTCTCGTGACGGATATTTCTGCGGTTGGCCCGGCTGTTGTCTCGACCGAAGACCCGCAACTTATCGCCGCCTTGTCGACCGCATGCGCCAACCAGCAAGCGGTGACGTTCACCTATCGAAAGCTGGGCGCGGCCAAGGCAGAAAAGCGCAGTGTCCAACCGTGGTGTGTGCTGGCATCGGGAGGCCACTGGTATCTGGTTGGTTTCGATACTCAACGAGGCGCCGACCGCTCATTCCGACTTGCCCGATTCGTCGGCCCCACAAAGACCTCCCGAGCGCATAGCTTCGATCGCCCATCACAGGAGACGATCGATCAGGCAGTCAACGCCGCACTGGATCGTGCGGAGACCCAAACCAGTGAGTTGCTCGTCAAGCTACTGCCGGAACGAGCGAACAGCCTGCGAATCCTGGGAAAGCCATCAGCTACCGATCCCGACACCGTCAGCATCGCGACAAATGATCCGTCCCGAGTGGTGTCAGCAGTACTTGCCAGCGGCCCGGACGCAATCGCACTTTCGCCTGACTGGTTCGTCGACGAGGTAACGACATCCCTGTCCGCTACGGCAGCAACAGCGTCTGCCACTGTTGAACTCAAAGAGCTCAAACAACTCACTCGGGACCACAAGAAGCAGGAAACCACTGAGGTTCGACTGCAGCGTCTCCTCGCTTTGATCCCGTGGCTACAAGCTCACCCGGAAGCCACTCTGGAAGAAGCAGCCGAGAACTTCCATGTCAGTGTTGCCGCCATCCATCGTGATCTCGAGATCGCATCGTGCACAGAGTTCAAGCAAGGCAACTACTACACCCTGGACATTTTGGTCGATGGTGACCGAGTGGTGGCACGACCCAGTGAACACTTGGACGGGCCTGTCCGTTTGACGGTCACTGAGGCAATCACCTTGATGATCGGCCTGCGGCTCATCGCGCAATCGCCGACTGGACGTGACCTGGGATCTGTCGCCTCGGCCTTGCAGAAGTTGGAAGACCTCGTGGGGGTGCAAGCCGCCGATGCCTCCCACCACATCGTGATGGACAACCCGACTCAATCCGACCCAGCCATCGCCCAAGCGGTGCAGTCGGCCATCGACAACAACCATGCGCTGGCCATCGAGTACCTCTCGGCCAGTCGGGATGCTATTGATGCTCGAGTGGTGGATCCCATCTCCCAATTTGTTCGAGATGGACATTCCTACCTGCATGCGTGGTGCCGTCGAGCGACTGAACTGCGCATCTTTCGGATCGACCGGATTCAGCGGGCAACGGAATTGTCCGAGCCGAGTACACCCGATCTGACCTCAACGGCCACTGGCACCTCCTTCAACATTGACAGTGGCCAGACAGTGACCTTGGTGGTCGAGCCACAGGCAAGCTGGTGGGCAGAGGCACAGCTAGACGTTCGTCGGGTGGACCGAGCCGATGGGTCACTGTTGATGAGTTGCACCGTGGCGGATCAGCAATGGCTGCTGCGACAACTGCTCAGCCTGGGCGGTGCCGTTCACGTGGTGTCACCATCGGAGCTTGCCGACGATCTTGCCCAGATCGCAACAACCGCGCTGCATGCGTACAACGCCTAGTTATCCACAGAAGCGGCCCAGATTCGCCTACAGAGCGTGATATTTCGCCGCGGTAAAGCCGATCGTGTGACTTACCGCGAAATCGATCCTCAAGTTCGGCAAAAGTCATGCCGAAAGCACGCATACGGGCAAAAGAGATAAGGCCCTGTAAATGGAAGCGAAGGGCGAGGATGAACATGACGACCATCAAGGCGACATGCCCCGTATGCGGCGACGTGGATCTCACTCCAACTGATGTCCGCCTGACGGTCGCCGAGAGTGCTGGTTGGGCCACCTACACCTTCCAGTGCACGGAGTGCCACGACCAGATCGAGAAGCCTGCCGACGAAGAAGTCGTCGCACTGCTTTCTAGCGCTGGCGTCGTCATCGATCACGTTCCTGCTGAAGCCCTGGAAGGCCATGCTGGACCAGCCTTCACCTACGACGATGTACTTGACTTCGCGCTCTGGCTCGAAGGCAACGACATGGTGGCAGCCAGCCTGGAACCAGCACCTGGCGCATAACGCCCCCATACCTACGCTCCGGCCCCGTTCGCGACCAAATCGCCAGCGGGGCCGAGTCATGTTGTTCCGCTGACGCCAATTGGGGCGTATGCTGCCGATATGTTCGAAGGAATTCGACCCATCGAAATCATCGTCCTCGCCGGTTTGGCGCTGCTGCTGTTCGGCGGCTTCAAGAAGATGCCTGATGCGGCTCGCGGTCTGGGTCGTTCTCTTCGAATCTTCAAGGCGGAGACCAAGGGCTTGGTCACTGATGACTCTGATGAACTTCCTGCGGTGACGGCAGGGGAGGAGATCCCCGCACCCCCTCAGGTTGTTCCTGCTGATTCAGCCGCCGCGTACCCACCGCCTGGTCAGAGCAGCACACCCCCAGCAGGCCAGTGACCACGACTGAGTCGATCGGCGTCAACAACGACGACTCTCGGCCTCGCCGAGGTCGCAACCCCGAAGGTCGAATGCCGCTGGCCGACCATCTGCGTGAGTTGCGCGGCAGGCTCGTTAAATCCCTGATCGCCGTTGCCATTGGCACCGTGATCGGCTGGCACTACTACCACCAGATTTTCGATTTCCTCGCGGCACCGATCAACGATGTCGTGGCCCAAGCACAAGCTCAAGGTCGCGATGTTCGCCTCACTATCAACGATGTCGCCGGAGCCTTCACTCTGCAGATCAAGGTCGCAGCAATGTTCGGCTTCATCGTGGCGTGCCCAGTCTGGATCTATCAACTATGGCGATTCAT
>JBDHZU010000170.1:0-3385 GCA_039812085.1 Candidatus Nanopelagicales bacterium
TTCACCAGCAATGGTGAGGATGGGAAATGCCGCCAAGTACGGCAGCAGGTCAGGAACCGGAACACCACGAGCAAATAACACCGTGGCCCCGAACAACACCACAGCTCCCAGTACCTGCACCAAAGTTGCGTCATTCGGTTGCCGCCGAAAGAGCGGTACGTAAACAGCGACGAGCCCTGCCGCACCAGCGACCATGGCGCACTTGCCCCATACCGACGGGAAAGCCGTGATCATGCTCAATGCGCCGAAGGCCAGCAGGAGCGGAACGGCGTAGCCCCGTCTCTTGCCGTAGGCCACGCTGCGTTCCAGGGAGATCACTGTGCCAAGGAACCCCACCACCAGCAGCATTCCGTGGACGTCAGCAAGCCGCGTCAGTTGAAGTGGAGCCCATACACCAAGTAGGAGGAGCGCGGCATTGAGACCAAGGAGCAGACAAAGGCCGGCGGGGAGGATCAGAAGCAGTCGCGTACGACTGATGCCGTTACTCATGGTCCTCCCGCCGGATGAACAGGGTTAGTACGTCGGCGATGAGTCGAGGACTAAGCCGCACGCTCCAAGCGGAGTCGCCAGAAGTCAGGGCCGCTAATCTCATAGCTCACGGAAATCTGACCGTTCTCACGATCAGCAATTTGGTTGAGCAGCGGAATGGGGTCGTGCGGGGCAACCAAAATCATGGAGCTACCAGCCGGAACATCTGCCAGCACACCGAAGACTGTGGCGTGGCGAACCGAGTGCGGAACCACTCGCGCATCGAGCACTGGGAAGCCGTTGGGGTCGGGATGCGCACCGGCAGAAACATCAGGTTCGCCGTGGCCTTCGCCGCCACAGCCACAGGATCCGTCAGCGGAATGACTGACATCGTTAACAGGGATTTCTTGGATCGATTCGGCCATGGCGTTGACACCCTTCTGCGGAGTCGTAAGCATTCTGACGTGGATAAGGATTACTTTACTACGGTGAACTCCGTAGAAAAACCTCTTGGTCCGGCGCCGGTGCGCAGCGACTCAGGAAGCATCACGTTGTCCCCGCAGCGTGCTGCCGTCTTGGAGCGGCTCCAGCACACGAGTACAACGCCGACCAGTACGGAACTCGCCGAGTCGATGAATCTGCATCCCAATACCGCGCGCGAACATCTCGACGAACTCGTCGCATTGGGGTTCGCCGAGCGGTTCCGTTCGTCGCCCCAAGGGCGCGGCCGCCCATCGCTGCGCTACCAAGCTGTCGACGGACAGGTTGAGCCCACTACTCGGGTGCGCGATTACGTCGGTCTCGCCGGAGCCTTGGCAGGTCACATCCAACGGACCAGCAAAAATCCAGCCAAAGAAGCAATTGAGGCCGGGCAGCAATGGGCACTTACTGAGGCCACGGGTGGTGGGCCAGTTGATGAGGCGATCTTTGAACGGCTAGACAAGCTGGGATTCTCCCCGTCTGTCGAAGAATCCGGTCCTTCGATCACCATCAACCTCACCCGCTGCCCATTGCTCGACGCGGCGAAGCAGAACCCCGACGTTGTCTGCAACGTTCATCTCGGCCTCCTGCAAGGCACCGTTGAACAACTCGACCAGGCCGCGAATGTTCAACTGACACCATTCGCCAAACCCGGTGCCTGTGAAGTCCTCTTGCATCTCGGCAAGGAAAACCCAGGCTGAGCCTTTAGTCCTGAGTCAGGCAGGCAGTGAGTCCCGCAGAGTTCGTGCGAAGGTTCATCCGTCGTCCGGCATTAGTAACGCATCTCTGCCGGTAACCGAAGTCACGGTAATTTCCGCGTGATTTTTTCTGGTCTGCCCAGGATTATTTAGGGTATGAGCCAAACAACCACTGTCGAAGCCGCCACTGCAGATGCGGCCGAAGGTCGCCGTGGATTGATGTTGACCGTGGCCACCATCGGATTCGCGGTCAACTTTTGGGCCTGGGCACTGCTCAGCCCGCTTGCTCCCAGCTATAAGGAAGCACTGAACCTATCGTCCTTTCAGCAGTCGTTCCTGGTTGCTGTTCCGGTGATCGTCGGCTCACTTGGTCGCATCCCGGTGGGTGGCCTCACCGATAAATTTGGCGGGCGAATCATGTTCCCGCTGGTTTCGGCACTCACCATCATTCCTGTCCTCTTCTTGGGGCTGGCTGGACAGAAAACCTTGGCGGGTTTGCTCATTGGTGGCTTCTTCTTGGGTATCGGTGGCACCGCCTTTGCCGTTGGCGTGCCATTCGTCAATGCGTGGTTCCCACCCGAGAAGCGCGGCATGGCAATCGGCATCTTCGGCGCAGGTATGGGTGGCACCGCAATCGCAGCATTGACCACAGTGAAGCTGGTGAATGCCGGAACAGATGCGACGCCGTTCCTGCTGACGGCAGCGGTACTCGCGATTTATGCGGTTGTGGCCTGGCTGGTTTTGCGTGATGCACCTGGTCGCACGATTCCCACGAATAGCCTGTCCAGTCGCCTATCTACGGCGATGAAACTTCCGGTGACTTGGCAGGCCGCCGCACTGTACGCATTGTTGTTCGGTGGGTACGTTGCCTTCTCGGTTTATCTCCCGACCTACTTACGTAACGCGTACCACCTCACTCCAGCGGACGCATCGAATCGGATGGCCGGGTTTGTTGTCTTGGCAGTGATCATGCGCCCCGTTGGCGGTTGGCTATCCGACCGGATCGGTCCGCTGAAGGTGCTCATTACCTGCATCGTGGTGGTGATTGTGGGCGCAATCGTTCAATCCACGACGCCAACCCTCATGCCCACTGCAACGATCGCTTTCCTTGCTATGGCCGCTGCGTTGGGCGCCGGTAGCGGAGCGACTTTCGCTCTGGTCGCGCTGATGTCACCAGCGAATCAAGTGGGTTCGGTAACCGGCGTCGTCGGTGCCGCTGGTGGACTCGGTGGATTCGTCCCACCACTGATCATGGGCGTGGTTTACGGATTGCATGGCGGATACATGTTGGGGCTTCTCTTGCTGGCAGGCGTCGCCGCCATAGTTCTGGCATTCGCCCTTACCGTGGTTCGTCGTGCTCTTGCCGGGTAGCGATCCTGATCAGGTGTGTTTCTGCAACCACGCCATTCCGTGTTCATCCACGGCGACGTTGCGCAGGAAGCTCTCCATCCCGACCTTGTGAATGAGAGCAGGAATGGTGTCTTGGTATTCCTCAAGCAGTAGCTGCACGGGGGTGTCTCGTTTGATTGCTACTCGCGCTTCTTCTGCGGATAGCAAGGGCGAGGCTGCCGCAACGAATCGAACAAACCAGACCCGATCGTTAGCTAGTTCTCGAACCGTCGCCTCCGACGAGTTCTGGTTCTGCGCAACTGCAGTTCGCACTGCCGAAAACTCATGCCCTGCAAGTCGACGTAAACCAGCCGCAGGCATATTCGGATGATTCGCCAATCGGATGTCCA
>JBDHZU010000171.1:0-3239 GCA_039812085.1 Candidatus Nanopelagicales bacterium
AGTCACCAGCGGATCAGTGACATCGAGCCCGAATAGGTGCCCAATCCCGCCCAAGAGCATGGCAAGCGCAGTAGGCGGTGACAGCCAAGTGCGGACCGCACCTGGTGTGCTCAATGCACTAATCCAGCCCACACCTGTGCCGGTGACGACCTCTAAAACAAGCAAAATGGCCCCGGCGATCACCCCCACCATCAGCCAACGTTTGATGATCTGTTTCCAATCCGCATTGGCCCCGGCCCACAACAATCCGACGAACGGCAAGGCCACTAAACCAACCGGTTTCACACTGCCTGCCAACGTCACCACGATCACTGCCAGCCATGCCTGATGGCTGGCGGCTAACAGCAGCCCTAAGACGACTAACCCCGCCATCAATGCGTCGTTATGGGCACCCGAGATGAAGTGCATCAACACCAACGGATTGAGCACACCCAGCCACAACGCTTTGGGGGCTTCCACACCACACAAGAAAGCCAGCTTGGGAACCGCGAACGCCAACAGTGCAACACCGATCACCGCGAACAAACGCAACATGAGTGCGGCGGAATACGGGTGAGGCCCGATGAACTCTGCAACACCTTTACTGAGCAACAGCCAAAACTGGCCGTACGGGGTCTTCGCCTCGGCCCATAACGGATCGACCCCATCGTTGAACCAGCCAGGAACACTGGAACTGCCGTTGGTGTACGGATTGATTCCGGCAACCATCAGCTTGCCCTGGGCGAAGTACGAATAGACATCGCGGCTGAACAACGGCGGCGCAACCACCAGCGGTAGTGACCACACGCCCAACGCCAACCACAAGTGTGGCAAAGACGTGACCCGACGCCGCATCACGTCATGTCCAAGCAAAAGCCACGACTGCAACAACAAAATAACGCCGACGATCACGGCGCCCTTACCGACGACGGCACCAAGCGTTGTCGATCGCAACGCATCCACGATCGGGTTCTCCACCAGCGAGGTGGACAGTGGCAGCCATCCCACTCCGAATGCGCCAATCGATACCAGCAGAGTGGCCACGAACCCGGGCACGATCGAACGCCACACAAAAACGGTCAGAGTTTCCTCTTCCACGGATTGCGGGCCTGCCTGCGGCAGGGGGGATGGCTCGGCAGACACGATCCTCAGCCTACCGATGTCGACGCGCAGCTCACCGGCACCTAGCGCCCGTAACACGCGGATCAATGCAAGGATTGCGTGATGGGTCAATCGGCGGAACTGAATGCTGCAGGGATCACTGATCCTGAATTGCGCCGTTCATTCGCTGCCTGCCGCGCACTCAATTCCCGGCATGGCCGGACGTACTACCTGGCAACCCTGCTGCTTCCTGCACATAAGCGCCCCTTCGTTCATGCGCTCTACGGATTCGCCCGATATGCCGACGACATCGTCGATTCCACTCAGGCGCAACCACTTGCATCCCGACGTCGAGCGATTCACACATTGGCCGATGAGTTCATGGCCGACCTGAACAGAGGCCATTCCTCGCATCCAGTAGCTGCTGCCGCCATCCACACCGCCATCCAATGGCAGATCCCGGCTGACTACTTCGCGGCCTTCCTCGATGCGATGCAACAAGACTTGGACGTGTCCACGTACGACACGTTCGCGCAGCTACAGAACTACATGTACGGGTCAGCCGCTGTTATCGGACTGCAGATGCTGCCCATCCTCGGATCAACATCTCCAGCGGCTGGCGACTACGCGGTCAAACTCGGGTACGCATTCCAGTTAGCGAACTTCATCCGCGATGTTGGTGAGGACCTAGACCGTGGACGGGTTTATCTGCCGCAGGCTGAGCTCGCCCGATTCGGTGTGACTACCGCTGATCTGCAGCGTCGAATCGTGACCGACGACATCCGGGCAGCACTGGCGTTCCAGGTGCAACGAGTCAGAGATTTCTCCGAGGCTGCCCAGCTCGGTATTGAGCTGTTAGATCCCACGAGTCAGCCCTGTATTGAGACAGCACGGGTGTTGTATTGCGGGATCGCCGATGCGATTGAAGCAGCCGACTACGACGTGTTTTCAGCTCGAGTCAGCGTCGGCCTGCGACGACGACTCGCGGTGGCGTTGCCCGGGTATGGCAAAGCGTGGCGGGCCCGCCATCGGGGTTCTCTGCACACCGGCAGCGCCCCATCGCACCCACAGGCACAGCGTGAGCACGACCAACGCGAACCCAAACGCGAGATCCTCAATCGGCGCGAAGAACAGACGCCCATCACCGATCAAGGGCGGCATTCGATCGACCGGAGTTGAACTCCCGATGATCGCCGAACCGTTGTAACGCACGATCCGCAGTCCCGTGAGAACTCCATTGCTGAGCAATTGGAATCCAAGGATGATCGCGTAGGCCGTCCAGAACACTCGCCGTGTCAGTAACCGGGTACGCACAACCCATAGATCAATCACGATCACGAGTAGCACGCCAACGATGCTCAGTTGTGTATACGTCATGGCACGGGATCCTCACGCGGACGATCAGGTAACTCGTCTCCCACTGGCCAGCCTTTGACCGCGCGTACGGCTTCCAGCGTCAAGATGGCGCAGTACGGAATCACAATGAAGAACAAGACTTCGTCCAACGGCAAAGGCCCACATGCGATCCCGGTGATCTTCTGTGGATCGAACGACCAGTGCCCGGCGTGAATCGCGTAGAGGTCCCACAGGACGAACACAGCGACCACCGGAAGCAGAGTGAAAAGGAGTCGCCGCCAACGAACAATCACCCGCGTCCGCAGACCCCATTCCAACCAGCCCGCACCAACCAAACAGCCCAGCAACACAGCGAGATAGGCAAGGCGCTGCATCACGTCACCGTTTGGTCTTCCACTGGTGCTAACACCGCCACAGATTCGCATATTGAGCAGCTATGACCAACTAGGCCAGCTTGTGGAAAAACCAACGTAGACTGGTCGCGTGGACTCATCCACTCATGCCCTCGTGGGACGCACAGTCGACGGTCGTTATCGCGTTGATTCTGTGGTCGCCCGCGGTGGGATGGCCACCGTTTTCCGCGCGACAGATACCCGACTTGATCGAGTCGTCGCGTTAAAAGTCATGCACGCAAACTTGGCTGACGACCCTGAGTTCGTCCAGCGATTCGTACGAGAAGCCAAGCTTGCTGCCCGCGTCAATCACCCGGCCATCGTCTCCGTGTTTGACCAAGGAGAAAGTGATGGCCTGGTCTACCTGGTGATGGAATACATCCCCGGTCGGACCCTTCGGGCAGAGCTCCG
>JBDHZU010000172.1:0-3098 GCA_039812085.1 Candidatus Nanopelagicales bacterium
CAACAACGTGTTCTCGTGGCTGCGCAAGGATCACGATGGTGACGTCATGGCAGTCATCGTGAACTTCGCTGCTGTGCCGCATCATGACTATCGCATGGGTCTACCGGTGGCAGGAGAATGGGAAGAAGTCCTCAACACCGATGCCACGAGCTATGGCGGTTCCGGGGTGGGCAACTTCGGTTCAGTCACGACCGACGACATCGAGTGGCACGGCGAACAGCATTCGGCCAACGTACAAGTTCCGCCTCTGGGCGCGGTATGGCTACGTCCAGCCACCAACGCTGGTGAAACCGTTGCCGACCAAACCAACGCGATTGACGACTAGGTCGCCTACCAGGGATCTCGACCGGCTAAGTCGAGCGATAAGACGGCTGGTTTCAAACGTCGATGGCGTACCAAGTTCTTGCCATCGTGCGCGTTGTCGTAAATCAGTTGGAGGTGGAAGTAGTTGACGTACGCCGCGATCCCACCCACAAAAAAGAGCACACCAAAAACGGCGTCGTAGCGGGACGTTCCCTTTCCAAAGATGGTGTAGACCAACGCGAACCCAAAGAGAATCAAGAGCACAACGTCGATCACCCGGAATCGGCGGAACGCCACCACAAACTGTTGCTTTGAAATCACTGGGCGACCCTGCATTCCTCGCAGCTTGGCGAACCAGCAGAAAGAGCCTTGAAGCAGGAGCATGATGCACGACAACATGCCGATCATCGTGGCGAGTTGAAACCAGCCGTACAGGTAGCCCAATGCATACAGCACAACCAAAAACCCAGCTGCCGCCAACTCATAAGTCCACAAACCAGCGAACCGTCGTTCCCGAAATTGATCGATGTCATTCGGATCGATGTCACTCATCAGCAGGTGACTCCTGATCAGCAGATGTTTGCGGATCGGAATGCCGTGCCCAGTGCGTCGAGTGATCGATGCTGCGTGCGACGCCTGCGCGGTGGGCCTGCTCATCCGCCAACAATCGGGCCTGCCCTTGGGGTCGGTAATGCGCGACGACTCGTACTGGTCCAGGGGCAACATCGACATGCATAGAGGCCAGGCCCAGCAAACGTGACGTTGGGCCTTGTTCCACTCGAACCGATTGGGTTCGGGCATGCGGAACGATGCTGCGGTGTTTGGTCAACCAGCCGCGTTGGGTCACGAATACATCATCGGTGTAGCCCACGCCCAAGTTGCGCCACTGCAAGGGAGCGCGCCACTTTGCTCGACCTCGTACCGGATCCAACGCGATCTCCTCAGGGCCAGCCCCAGGCAAGATCAGTTCGATGATCTCGGCAGCAGCAGTACGAGTAGCAACAGGGAGCAGGATTGATCGAGTCCCCGACTGATCGTTGTCGGACCCTTGTACTCCAGCGACGGTCACCCGCACTCTCACCCAAGCGAATGGTCTCCACAGCAGAGGTGAGATGACATCAATGGCCGCCACTCGACCTGGCGGAACAGTGGATGCCTGGGTCTGCAATAAACCGTGACGCAGGCGAAGCCCATCACCAGCCAGACTGACCGTGAATCCGAACAGTGCCATGAACTCAACGACGACCAGGAAGATCGGCACACCACCAGTCAGCGGAACCAATGCCAACCCTGCAACACCTTGGGAAACGTAGGCCGAGATCAGAATGAACGCGGTGAGGCCAAGCAACGCCGCCGTCGAGGTACGCAGCAGCAACGAGAGCGCCAGCTCTCCCGCCGGAACTGTGGTTAAGACTTGTTCGTTAGCAAGTGAAACCGCTGGGGCTTGCTGCGATGAACCCGAATCACTCGACGAGGCATGGAGACCCGCTGCCCGATCAAGGATCTCTTTCCGAAGCTCTTGGGCATCCACCAAGGACAGGTACGACAGGTTCACTCGGGAGTCGGATGAGCCAGCAACTTCTACTCGAAGCGTGGCCAACCCAACGATTCGAGCAAGCAACGGCTGGGTGACATCCACCGACTGCAGTCGTGACAGTTGCAGCCGCCGCTCATTACGAAATAAGACACCAGAATCCACTCGGAGATCACCAGTGTCATCGAAGTAGAACCGCAGCTTTTTCCACGCGAGGTACCGGTAGCCCAATGCGACAACCATGACAGCCACTGACAACACAACAGCCAATGGGATTCCCGCAAGACCCAGCTTGTAGGTACCCCCACCACCTGCCATGGCCAGCACGATCAAAGCAGCCGGGAACACCGGTGCCGCTGCGATCAGCGGAGACCATGGGTGCAGTTGCCGAGACTCGGTCACAATCCTGCCGCTCGCTGTTCACCCTTGGCCGCAAGCCGGTCGCGCAACGCGGCAGCCACTTCAGGAATCAGACCGGGGATAACGGCGTCGGTCGTGGCAGCCGCGGTGTGTAACTGCAGTGTGGTGATTCCTAGTGCGCGGTCAATTGGACCCGCTGCCAGATCAACCAATTGCATTCGTCCGTAGGGCACGATGACCAGTCGTTTGAACATGATCCCGCGCAATACCAACAAGTCGTCATCACGTTCGGCGTATCGCCAGGCTTTGGTGCGTCGGTCGATGTACCACCACAACCACGCGCCACCGATCACCGTGGCTGCCAACACAGCGAGCCCGATCCACTTCGGAACGGAACTGATGAATAGCAGCACCAAACCAACGATCAACGGAACCAGCAAGACGAGCCCGGCAGTAATCCGACGAGCCTTAGTCAACGTGGGATCGACTGGTGTCCAAGCAGCACCAGGCGGAGCAAACGTTTCGTCCACAGCGGCCATCTGTTCCATACCGACCGATTCTGCCGCACCTTGATGGCGAAGAACGACCTCAAACCAACTCCCATGGGGCAGGATGTCGTGACGTGACGATCACTGACCCGCCAACACTGGAGTCTGAGTCGGTTTCTCGGCCATCACCATTCCGCATTCGTCGCATTGCTGTCGGGATGCTTGTCGCCGCGATCGTGCTGCGAGCGACCGTACTGTCACAAGGATTCTTGTACTGGGACGACTTCATTCTGGCCGGGCGAGCGGCCCGTTTGTCACCACTGTCGATGGACTACTTGTTCTACAACCACGATGGCCACTTCATGCCCGGCGCATTCGCGCTGGAATGGGTCATCGTCCATTTCAGCGAGCTG
>JBDHZU010000173.1:0-3046 GCA_039812085.1 Candidatus Nanopelagicales bacterium
CCCATCCGAGCGATCTCGGACACTCCCCGCTTCGGATACAGCACCGTCACGTGCTCGTCCACGAGCTGGAAAGCATCCCGGTCTCCGGTCAGGATCAGCACATCCAAACCTTGTTCCCGGGCGTGCAGAGTCAGGGTGGCGATGATGTCGTCAGCCTCGAAACCATCCACACGTTCGGTAGTGATCGACATGGCGTCGAGCACATCCACGATGAGGTCCACTTGGCCGGAGAACTCTCGCGGCGAAGCACTTCTATTGGCCTTGTATTCCGGGAATCGTTCGGTGCGGAATGTTTTGCGCGATACGTCGAACGCGACGGCGACGTGGGTGGGGTTTTCATCCCGAAGCGCGTTAATCAGCATCGAGGTGAATCCATAAACACCGTTTGTGGCCTGGCCTGTGGTGGTGGAGAAGTTCTCCACCGGCAGGGCGAAGAATGCTCGGTAGGCCAACGAGTGGCCGTCGACGAGCAGCAATGTGCCCGGTGTCTCAGGGGTGCCGGTCGCGGTGCTCACCTGTCCGATCCTAAGGTGAGGGAATGACGACTGACGCCAGCGACGGGGCGGTACCTGCCGAAGCGATCCCCGAATCGGCCCTCGACACCCGAATGGGCGTCGAACTCATCGAGGTAACCGCTCAACGCGTGGTGGCGCGGATGCCCGTGGAAGGCAACACGCAGCCATTCGGTGTGCTGCATGGCGGGGCCAATGGTGTGATCGCCGAGACGGTGGGATCAATTGGGGCAAATATCCATGCGCATTCGTTGGGCTGCGTCGCGATGGGAGTGGAACTGTCCGTCACTCATCACCGAAGTGCTCGGTCAGGCTTTGTGACTGCGACCGGAACCCCACTGTCCCAGGGCCGAACATTGTCGAGCTGGGAAATTGTCATCGTGGATGACGATGATCGACGGCTGGCGACTGGTCGTCTGACCTGCATCCTCCGATCAACAACCAGCGGCTAACTCTCGTCCGTTTCCGATTGAGTCGGATCGGCTTTCTCACTGGCATCGAACTTGGCGAGCACATCTCTGGCGATGTCCGACATTGCGCGTCGTTCATCCATCGCCGCGCGCTGCAGTTTGCGGAATGCTTCTGGTTCGGTCATCCCTAGGCTTTGCAGCACACCTTTTGCCCGATCAATGACTTTACGAGCCTCAAGCTGACCTTGCAGATTGCCGATCTGTCCGCTCATCTCAGCCCGTTCGGCGAATCGGGCACGGGCGAGAACCATGGCCGGACCCAAGTCAGCTTTACTCACCGGTTTGACCAGGTAGGCCATCGCTCCTGCAGCAGTGGCTCTTTCCGCTAGTTCGGGTTGACTGAAAGCGGTGAGCATGACAACAGCCGTTGTCCCCAGGGCAGAGATTTGCTCCGCCGCGCTTAGCCCGTCGAGCAGAGGCATCTTGATGTCCAGCAGCGCGAGGTGGGGCTGTAGCCGGGTGGCTTGCTCGATGGCTTCGGCACCGTCACCAACCGCAGCAACAACGTCATAACCCAGTTCGGTGAGCATTTCGACCAGGTCAATCCGAATCAACGACTCGTCTTCCGCGACGAGGACGCTCAACCGATCAGACATTTCGCCACCTTACGTCGTGCCCGTAAGTTCGCGCAGCCGATGATCAATCTGCCAATGGGATCCCCGTCACGGCGGACGACTTTTGTTCTGGCAGTTGATCCGGCGCCACGGTTGGTCCGATCAGATAGGTCCCGGTGAGATAGGCCGCTTCGTCCCCGGTCACGGAATGGTCCGGCTGGTCAGGGCTGGGATGTTCTTCGATATAGCCGTTAATGAGCGACACCGCACCGGTTGATTGGAAGGTCGTGTAAGTGCGTTCGGATCGGTTGCGACCGATGAATGCGACGAACCAGTGGCCCAAGGTCTGTATCTGATTCCGGAAACCCACCAAGTAGAGGATGTGGATGAAGACCCACATCAGCCAGGCAATAAATCCACTGATCTTGATTGGCCCAACTTTGGCGACTGCTTTGAATCGACTAATGGTGGCCATCGAGCCCTTGTCGAAGTATTCGAACGGTCCGGCATCGTGGTCACCTTGTACCCGACGCCTGATCTGATCGGCGCTGTACTTACCGCCTTGCATCGCCACTTGAGCCACACCCGGCAGATCATCCAACGCGATCATGTCTCCGATCACGAAGACCTCGGGATGACCAGGAACCGTCAGGTCTGGCTGCACCTTAATCCGGCCAGCGCGATCGACCTCAGTGCCGGTTTGGTCAGCGATCACCTTGCCCAATGGTGACCCGGCAACACCGGCCGCCCAGACTTTAGAGATCGCTTCAACTCGTTCTTCCGAACCGTCGGCGTGCTTAAGCACCACGGATCGCGCATCCATATCCGTGACCATCGTGTTGAGATGAACCTCGACACCGAGGTGTTCCAGATTGCGTTTGGCCTTCTCCGATAGTTCCGGGCCAAAGCTGGACAGCACCGCGTCGCCAGCATCCACCAGCACGACTCGTGCCTGTTCGGGCTTGATGTTGCGGTATTCGCCCGGCAACGCTCGACGGGCAAGTTCTCGGATCTGTCCCGCGATCTCAACCCCGGTTGCTCCCGCACCGACGACAACGAACGTCATCCATTTCTGGGCTTCAACCGGATCGGTTTGACGTTCCGCAATGTCGAATGCGCCATAGATTCGTCCACGAATTTCCAACGCATCATCGATGGTCTTCAGTCCGGGCGCGAACTGTTCAAAGTGGTCGTTGCCAAAGTAGGACTGTCCCGCACCAGCCGCCACGATGAGACTGTCGTACGACGTGACAGTGTCGATTCCACCAATCCCATGAGTGACAGTTTGGTTCTTTACGTCAATATCGGTGACTTCCCCAATCACCACGGTGGCGTTCTTTTGCCGCTTCAACACCTCACGCGTTGCCGGCGCAATCTCGCCTTGAGACAAGATCCCGGTTGCGAGTTGGTAGAGCAATGGTTGAAACAGATGATGGTTCGTCCGAGCAATCATGGTTACTCGCACATTGACCTTACGCAGCCGCCGAGCCGCAAATAGTCCGCCGAAACC
>JBDHZU010000174.1:0-3026 GCA_039812085.1 Candidatus Nanopelagicales bacterium
AAGACGGCACCGGCGAAGAAGGCTCCTGCCAAGAAGGCTCCGGCCAAGAAGGCTGCCGCCAAGAAGGCGCCTGCCAAGAAGGCTCCCGCCAAGAAGGCTCCGGCCAAGAAGGCTCCTGCCAAGAAGGCTCCAGCCAAGAAGGCTCCAGCCAAGAAGGCACGTCGCTAGTCAACTGACTGGCGCACCAGCAATTTTCGGCTCCCCTTGCCCGTGTGGTGAGGGGAGCCGAGCTATTTGCGGCGTGGTGTTTCGACCGGTGCAGAATCCGGCGTTAACGTATAACGAGCGAACAGGTGTTCGATAACTGTTGAATGGCGAGCAGTTGGTGCGCGACCGAATCGACCACAGGCGGAGGTGTCGGGCAATGCGTGTGATGGCCGTTGACCCGGGTTTGACCCGTTGTGGTGTTGCCGTTGTCGACGTTGCACGTGATCGTCGAGTCCAACTTGTCGTTGCCGATGTGGTCCGAACTCCGTCAGATGCAGATATCGGGACACGGCTGGTGCAGTTGGAATCAGCGCTGGAGTCTGTGTTCTCGCAGTATCAACCAGACGTGATGGCGGTCGAACGGGTTTTCAGCCAACACAACGTGCGCACAGTCGTCGGTACCGCTCAGGCAGCTGCTGTCGCGACGCTTATTGCGGCTCGTCGAGGAGTAGACGTCGTGACTCACACACCGACTGAGGTCAAAGCTGCTGTGACTGGTTCTGGACGGGCAGACAAGAAACAGGTTGCACTCATGGTCGATCGCATTACTGGACGCTCAGTCATCGGTCCTGCGGATGTCACCGATGCGGTTGCCTTGGCAATCTGTCATGGATGGCGTACACCGATTCCGGTGCAGGTGGGTGCCCGATGATCGCGGCATTACGTGGAAATGTCCTCGCTGTGGGAACCGATCGCATCGTCGTGGATGTTCACGGCGTGGGAATGGCTGCACTCGTGACTCCGGCGACTGCCCTTGCTGCACAAGTCGGCCAAGAGCTTTCTCTGCACACCACGCTGGTTGTTCGGGAAGATTCCTTGACGCTTTACGGTTTTGCAGAAGTCGCCGATCGCGATGCTTTCGAGCTTCTCCAGTCGGTCAGTGGGATTGGCCCCAAGGTGGCGCTGGCGGTACTGACGACTTTGCCCGCCGCCCAGTTGGCGCGAGCAATTGCTGACGAAGACCTGGCCGCGCTGACCTCTGTATCTGGAGTGGGGCGCAAGGGTGCTGAACGCATGTTGATCGAACTGCGCGACAAGTCATTCGCCGTTATCCCCGCACCCGTCTCAGTGGATGTCAGTGATTCGGCAACGTCGCAATGGCAAGTGCAGGTATCGCAGGCGTTGGTTGGTCTGGGTTGGACGACGAAGCAAGCCTCCCAAGTGGTGGAGTCCATCGACCTTGACGCGCATGGCGTGGATCGAGGAAGCGATGGCCAGCCGGATATTTCGGCAGTCTTGGCGCTGGCGATTAGGAGTATGGGTCGATGAGTCACGCAGAAGACGACCTCGACGTTTTGACGCCAGAGGTCACCGTTGAAGACCAGTTGATTGAGGGGCCACTGCGCCCGACCTCGCTGGCAGAGTTCGTTGGCCAACAGCGTGTTCGTGATCAGCTCCGGTTAGTGCTGGAGGCGGCTCGCCAGGCAGGGCGTAGTGCTGACCATGTGCTCCTCAGTGGGCCACCTGGGTTGGGTAAAACGACTCTCGCGATGATCGTGGCTAGCGAGCTTGGGATGCCCTTGCGGATTAGTAGTGGGCCAGCCATTACTCATGCCGGTGATCTCGCAGCGATCCTCACCAGCCTGCAACCAGGCGAGGTTCTCTTCATTGACGAGATTCATCGGTTGGCGCGGCCAGCAGAAGAAATGCTCTATCTGGCCATGGAGGACTTCCGGGTCGATGTGGTGGTGGGAAAGGGGCCAGGAGCTACGGCGATTCCGCTGGACCTACCGCACTTCACCTTGGTGGGTGCCACTACTCGTTCTGGATTGTTGCCCGGACCATTGCGTGATCGATTCGGGTTCACCGCACATATGGACTTCTATGAAGTCGAGGACATCGACCGCATTTTGCAGCGTTCTGCCGGACTACTCGGTGTTCCGATTGATTCGCAGGCGGCAGCAGAGATCGCCTCGCGCTCGCGTGGAACGCCTCGAATCGCTAACCGTCTGCTGCGGCGGGTTCGTGACTATGCCCAGGTCAATTCTGGTGGGCAGATCGACGTTGAGGTTGCGATGGCCGCACTTGCTCTTTTCGATGTCGATGAGCGGGGTTTCGACCGACTCGATGCCGCGGTGCTCAAGGCGTTGGTGACAAGTTTCGGCGGGGGCCCAGTGGGGATTTCCACATTGGCCGTGGCTGTAGGGGAAGAACCCGAAACTCTGGAAAATGTGGTGGAACCATTCCTCGTTCGAGAGGGAATGCTGATGCGGACAACCCGAGGACGAGTCGCCACACCAGCAGCCTGGCAACACCTTGGTCTGACACCACCGCAAGGTTCTGCCGGCGCTGTGGCGCAGTTGCCCTTGGATGAGTGACCAGCCGGGTAGTATCCGCAGCTAGTCCACCTCTGGTGGTCAACTGTCGGGACTATAAGGAGCTCCATGGCGAACTTGCTGCCATTTTTGGTGCTGGCCCTCTTCATCGTGGCGTTCTGGTTCTTTGTTCAGCGTCCCGCACGTGCGCGTCAACAAGCGCAACAGGCTGTCGTGACTGCTCTGGAGCCAGGGCAAGAGGTCATGACCACTGCGGGGATGTTCGGAACCGTGAAGGAAGTCACGGATACGAAAGTGGCCCTTGAGGTCGCTGATGGTGTGGTTGTGTGGCTGTTGCGGCAAGTCATCATGAACCGCGCAGAAGACATCGAACAGCAACTAGCCAACCCGCAGCAGTAACGCATTGCCTGTCGCGTCCTTGCCGGCGTGGGCAGGCCTGACGAACGGATTGAGACTTCAGTGGCAGCCCCAACCAAGATTCGGCCATGGCGCTCGCTTGCTTTGCTGTTTCTCGTTTTAGCGGGATTGACGGTATGGGCCTTT
>JBDHZU010000175.1:0-2995 GCA_039812085.1 Candidatus Nanopelagicales bacterium
GGCGAACCAGTTGTGGCGCACCACAAGCAACTGGAACCAGAAGGCGGCGTCCTGCACGATCCGTCCGCCTCTGCAGCTGCTACCGAGCAGGAAGCAGAACCGGAGAAGGTTCACTAGTCACTACCTAAATGTTGAGGGCTGCCACGGTTTCGTGGCAGCCCTCAACATTTGCCACCGGTCATCCCCACCACTCATCCAGCTCGTCGCGGGAAACGGTGCGCTTGATAGCGGCTGCGGCCCGTATCAGGATGGTGCTGTGAGCAACGGAGAAGCCCGGCCAGTACCTCAGCTTTGTGACGCTGGGGATGTCAACGCCCCAGAGCTCATCAAGCCACGTGAGGTCCCTCTGGGCGGCTTACGCGCGATGAATGTGCGCCGAACGTTGCCCAGCCGCCAACGCTCCCTGATCGGCGCATGGTGCTTCATTGACCACTATGGACCAGATGACGTTCACGCCACGGGCGGGATGAGCGTCGCCCCGCATCCCCATATTGGGTTGCAGACCGTCAGCTGGCTGTTCCAGGGCGAGATCGAACACCGTGATTCGGCTGGTCATCACGCGCTTGTGCTGCCCGGCGAGGTCAACTTGATGACGGCCGGACAAGGCATCTCCCATTCAGAGGTATCCACGAAGAACGTGACGCTCCTACATGGTGTCCAGCTATGGGTTGCGCTTCCTGCCGTATCTCGCCAGGTTGCACCTGGGTTTACGCACCACGTGCCTCCTGTGCTGCAAGAACAAGGCTGTGAGGCCCGGGTGTTCCTCGGGACACTTCTCGGACACTCATCGCCTGTCGAGACGTATACGCCCCTGCTAGGGGCCGAATTACTCCTGCAACCAGGAGCCAGCTTCCACTGTGACGTTGACGAAAGCTTTGAGCACGGGATCCTGGTTGACGAAGGCACCGTGAGCATTCATGCCGAGGGACACGACCCACTGATTGCCGACAAGGACGACTTGGCCTATCTGCCCATTGGCAGTTCGACGATGACCGTGACCGCTGAACGAGGAGCACGGGTACTGCTCCTTGGTGGCCCGCCGTTTGGTGAACAACTTGTGATGTGGTGGAACTTCCTGGCCAGCACTCAAGCGGAGATCATGGCGGCAAGAACCGAGTGGCAACGTCAAATTACCGATGACGCGGACGAACCCCTACTCGACAGCCAAGATGTCGCCCCCGGCCAGTTCGGGGTTGTGATCGGGGATCACCTTCCTCCCATACCGGCACCTCATCTGCCCGAAGGAATCCGGTTGCGCCCACGTCGTTAGTAGCGCTACCGAGACGATCATTCACTGAAAAGACTGACGAGATCACCCATGCGTTCGTGATTGATGCTGAACCAGGCCCATGTCCCACGTTGTTCGCGGTCGATAAGTCCTGCTTCCGTGAGAACTTTCAGATGATGACTCACCGTTGGCTGGCTCAATGCGACTGGTTCATATAAGTCGCACGCGCACACTTCTCCCGCCGACTTAATGAGAGACAGCAACTGCAACCGGACGGGGTCAGCAACCGCCTTCAGCACGGGCACTAGGCGCTCGGCCGTGCGGCGTGGCATTGGTTCCCCAAGACCGGATGCGCAGCATGTGGATATGTCATCAAGCTCCAGCATTTCCACAGCCCTCTCTCCCATCACCACTCCGCAATATATTGATACCTATCAATATATTGCTACAGTCCATACATAGATATCCATCAATATAGAGGAGTCCCGTGTTAGTACAGCCATTCGCCGTCCTGCCTCTCGGCAACTAATGGCTTCTGTCTCTCGTCGCCTATTCGCCGAATTCTTCGGCACTGCCCTGTTAGTCGCGGCAGTGGTCGGGTCCGGGATCATGGCGACAACCCTCACCAACGATGTAGCGGTACAACTGCTCATCAATGCACTGGCAACAGTTGCCGCGCTGGGGGTATTGATCTGGGTGCTAGATCCGATATCTGGCGCTCACTTCAATCCTGCTGTCACCCTCATTGCCTTCGCTACCAAGCAAGAGATCACGACTTTCGACGCCCTGGGTTACATCAGCGTCCAAATCATGGGTGCCATTACCGGAGCAACTTTGGCCAACCTCATGTTTTCGCTACCGGCCTGGTCATTTTCCAACCATCAAAGGTCCAGCGCTGGAATGTGGATGGGGGAAGTCGTCGCTACCGCTGGCCTGCTCTTGGTCATCGGCGCCATCGCATGTACCGGACACAGCAACCGTGGACCGGTCCTGATCCCCGCGTGGATCGGTGCCGCCTACTTCTTTACCGCTTCCACCTCGTTCGCCAATCCAGCCGTCACTATCGGCCGCGTATTTTCTGACACCTTTGCCGGGATCTCGCCAGAGAGCGTTCCCTTGTTCATCGTGTTCCAAATGGTCGGTGCTGCCATTGGTGCCGTGCTTACCGCCGTTCTATACCCGCAACGTTCACAACTCCACTACGCATCGGAGCCAGTCCATGCCAATCAATAAACCGACTGTTCTGTTCGTCTGTGTACACAACGCGGGGCGATCACAAATGGCCGCCGGGTACCTTTCCCATCTGGCCGGCGATGCCATTGAGGTCCTATCCGCCGGATCTGAACCCGCTGACGCAATTAACCCCATTGCTGTTCAAGTAATGGCAGAAGACGGCATCGACATCACGACCGAAGTTCCCACATTGCTACGACCCGAATCAGTCCACGCTTCTGACGTCGTCATCACGATGGGGTGCGGTGACACCTGCCCGATCTACCCAGGCAAACGCTACGAAGACTGGAAGTTGGACGATCCCGCTCACCAAGACCTCGAACATGTTCGGACGATCCGGGACGATATCAAGATCCGAGTCGAAGCTCTGCTCGCCGAGTTGGTGTGAACCCTCTTAGTGAGAGAAGTCTCCGCGGTAGTACTCGAAGACCCATCCGACCAGACTCAACATGAGGAAGACCGTTCCTGCCACCACAATCCAGGCGGCGAAGGCCAGACCAAAGACGATCATCGCGCAGGACAGCGCGAGCGGCA
>JBDHZU010000176.1:0-2967 GCA_039812085.1 Candidatus Nanopelagicales bacterium
GTCGCCTCCGACGAGTTCTGGTTCTGCGCAACTGCAGTTCGCACTGCCGAAAACTCATGCCCTGCAAGTCGACGTAAACCAGCCGCAGGCATATTCGGATGATTCGCCAATCGGATGTCCATCAACGGTTCACCGGCTGTGACATCGATCAGCCCAAAGAGCACGTCCGGATCAGTCGTCGGATCTGACATCGCTTCGTCGAACTCTTCCGGAGACACCCTTGAAGCATATGAATCCCAGACAATGTCTGCGCGGTGCCTGCTCAGCTGATCTGGAGTTGAGTGTCACCAAACTGCGCCACCACGGCAATCGAACCGCCAAGTCCCTCAACGTAAGCGCGAATTGTGGCGAGCTCGGTGTGAGACAAATCCCCCCGCTCGATCTGGCTGATGCGAGTTTGCAGAACGCCAATCGCGTCAGCCAACTCTTGTTGGGTCATGTTCGCCCTCTTGCGGATCTCCCGAAGCTGATACGACTGGACATATTCCTCAGTAGCCGCCTTAGCCTTGGTCGACACAGAGGCGTCAAGGCGCCCACGCCTCTTCACCTCAGTCTTAATTTGCCCCCACGCCTTAGCCATTGCCATCACCTTCTTTGTCTCGCAACCATCGATACCAACGTCGTTCTGCGACGAGGATCGCCTCGGCATACCACCGCTTCCACTTACCTCTCTTGTTACCCGCAACCAGCAGTACCGCTTGGCGCTCTGGGTCAAACGCGAACAAGATTCGGATCTCCGAAGAACCCGCCGAGGCCGGACGTAGCTCCTTCAAGTTCTTCACCGAGGATCCTTTGATCCGGTCGACTAGTGGCCGCCCAAGTGCTGGACCAATTTCGGCAAGTTGGTCGATGGCCGCCGCCACCAACGCAGCCGACTCTTCGTCGCTTTCCACAAGCAGGAGAAACCACTGTTCCACCTCATCAAGCAAGATCACGCTCCACATACCGCGACCCTGGCAGATCATATAGTAGTTACAACTACTAAGCCTTACTGTGTATTACGGCTGTACGAATACTCCTGACGAAGAGCCTGCGGACTACTCCTCGGACAGAAATTGCCTGCGGTCACGCATGAAGGTGCTCCATTGATGGACGAGGGCAAGGTCGTCGTAGTCCCGTTCGTGAAAGCCCCAATCCCCCAATTCCAAGATGGTGGCGGACGGGATAGACGCAATGATCGGTGAGTGCGTGGAGATCACGAACTGAGAATTGCCTTGTTCCACATGCTGGTTGACGATCGATACCAGTGCCAAGCACGCAGAGAACGACAATGCCGACTCGGGCTCGTCAAGGATGTAGAGGCCGTTGGAGTTGAAGCGAGTCTTGAGAACTTCGACGAAGGATTCGCCGTGAGACATTCGGTGGAAGTCGGAGTCACCGTACGGCGATGGGTTGTCTTCCAAGTAGCTGAAGAAAGAGTGCATGGTCTCTGCCCGCAGGAAGTAGCCCCATCGAGTAGCCCCTGCACTTCGTTGAACGCTGAGCGACTTCCACAGGTCGGACTCGGTGTCGCGAGTGCGATGCCGCGCGTAGCTCGACCCGCCTTCAGGATTCATGCCGCACGCCATGGCGACGGCTTCGACCATTGTCGACTTGCCGCTGCCGTTCTCTCCGACGAGCACGGTGACTCGTGACAAGTCGAGACCGTCGGCCAAGAGTTGATCAATCGCTGGCACCGTTGCTGGCCATTGCCCACGCGCCATTGGGTGCGCCGGATTTTCTTGCACCCGACGCACTGGCAATGTGAGAAACGGTTCACGATCAGACGGAGTCACAATGGTCGATCTTGCCAGCCAGCTCTGACATTTTTTCGGGAAGTTCTGCAGCGCAGAAACCGTTACCCATGATGTTGCTCAACTGCTCTACAGTTGATGACGCATAACTACACAGGGGGTGAACGGTTTCGACAACGGCTGTTCCGAGAAGTGAAGCGGGCCGAGGATCAACGGTTATCTCGTAAACGCTCCGTTGAACAATAGGTGCAGATACCAATCGCACTGATCTCGCTCTTGCCGCTTAATGCAGTAAGACACTGAAGATCCGTCAGCTCAGGGATGTCTCCGCCCTGAAGCCTGGCGTCGACTAGGAGACTTGCCAAGTGCCTGAGTCATCAGGGGCACGCGGGACTTTTCACTGATGACTGGGCCGCGTTCCTCGCAGGGTCGCACGACAGCGAGGTGGCCGAGAACGCGACTAAAGCGACTACGCCCGTAGAAGCCTTGTCAGTGCTCCGATGGACCCGGGTTCGATTCCCGGCACCTCCACAACAAATTGGCGATCCTGCATGCTTGCGGGGTCGCCTATTTGTTTGGGTTTGTCGCGTCGAAAATCGGGAGGAGTTACCCGCAGGGCAACGACGGATCCCGGCACCTCCACAAACCAAAGTGAAGATCTCTAACAAGCGTTGACTTAGAGCGGTAGCGGGTGGCGCATAACACCGGTTCCGGGGAGTCGCCCGGCGAGCGTACGAATGAAGTCGAGGGCGTCCATCTCGACCTGCTCACCACCGGTGCCGCTACTGAAGGTGCCCCCGGCTGGCCCAGTCAGGTTCAGCTCGAATGCTTCGCCGTGAATCTGCGCCCACTCGTCGACGATGTCGGCAACCAGCCTCCCGTCATGTGCGGGATCAAGATCCATGGGCCGGTCGATGGCAGCGTGAATGTCGATGCGATGGGCCCAGACGTCGCGAGTGAAGCCAACCTCCAGGAGGTAGTTCACCGGTTTCCAGCCAATCGGGTCACCGAAGGGAACGGGCGTGTAACGCATCGGCAGCGGCGTGCCGAATCGACCTTTGACGGCCTTGGGGCCAACCGCCTGTAGCTGGGCAATGACCTCGTCCTTGGTCAAGTCGGTGCGCTCGCGGATCTGAAGCTCGTTGAGTCCGTCGACCCAGTGGTGGGAGTCGATCTTCTTGTTCAACGGCAAGCCGCGGCGCAACTGGTGCAGGAATACCAACGGCGACGCTTG
>JBDHZU010000177.1:0-2931 GCA_039812085.1 Candidatus Nanopelagicales bacterium
AGCGGACCAGTGCGAGTGCATCCACAGAGGCAGTACGACTTGACCGAGTGGATTCGGTAGTGGTGACCCGTGTGGTGACTGATCCGGCGAACTATCGAGCGGGTACATCGCCAGACGAGATCGTGTTGACGATTGGCTGGGGCGCGGTGAACCGGCTCGAACTTGAACCTGCTACCTGTGGTGATCCCAGTTGCGAGGCAGATCACGGATTCACTGGATCTAGCTCGAACGATGACCTGAGTCTGCGCGTATCGACTGCTGCAGATGGGGCTGACGCAGTGACGTCCATGCTTACGTTCGCGGCTGCCTTGGCTGACGCGACTGGCATCAACGGCTGACTTGTCGCGGAACTAGTCGTCGGTATCGCGTGGAGTCCCGAAGAGCAGTTCTTCCCAAGCGGGAGTGGAGTCTTCGTCACTAGGTGAGGCAACGAATGCCAATGCAGGCTGTTGCGCCGACTGGTCAACAGAAGCTGGCTCATCGTTGTTATGACGCCGACGGAACTCGACCGGAGGGTTGTTGTGCTCGACGGATTCGTCACCAGAATCTTCTCGAAGATCAATCGTGGAACCCGTGGGTGTTTCTGACTCGGTGGGGGAATCCACGCTTGCCGCTGCCCGGCGAGCCGCTGCTCGGGCAGCGGGATGAGAACGATCCCAATGTCGGTGGTCGTCTTCATCGGGAGAAGCGTCTGATGTGTCGTCTGGTGCAACCGAAGGACGCTCGGCGGCAGGGGCAGTCCGAGAGGTGGGTGCCGGACGCGAATCTTTGGCTTGCTCATTGGTTGGGCGGCTGGCAGTTGGCTGCGGCGTCGTACCCAGCACGAGGTGGGCAAGCTCATCGCGAGCCGTCAATGTCTTTGTGCGGGGCACAAACGTGAACGTTGCTCGATGACCGAAGTCCGCCACGACCGTCCAGTCGCCAGAGGGTTCCCGCCAGGCTTCCCAAGTGACATCCGGCTCCGCTGATCCGATCAGCCGTCGAGCTTGGGCGATGACGCCATCGCCCAGAGTCGTCCGGTCGTCGGCCACGTACGTGCTTTGTGCCAGCGCCCAAATGTGCTCGCGTTCCCGCAATGCTGGCCCGGCCAAAGCAGACAGTTGGTCCACGGAGATGCCCAGATCAGCCGCGATGCGATGAACGCTTTCTCCATGCCGGATTCGATGCTGGAGTTCCTTAACCGCAGGCATAGGGCCTGGTCCGCTGCGGATGACTGCTTGGGGGCGCACGGCTTGTTGACGCGTCACCACCGAAATCAGACGCTCATCAAGTTCGATATCGAACGTCTCGCCATCTTCGTTGCTGAAAACCAGTCGGGAACCATCGTGACTTGGTCCGACAAACGTCAGTCGTGCCATCCGTTGTCTGCTCCCCAGGTTGTCCGACTCGCTACTGGCGTCGATCAACCTAAACCGAGAACCCGCCGCAAATAGTCATTGGCGAAGGTCTGTCGGGGATCAACTCGTTGACGAACCGACATTGCGTCATTCCAACGCGGATACCGGGTCGATAAATCTGCTGCCGTCAGCGTGTTGAGTTTGCCCCAGTGCGGACGTCCGCTATTGGCCACGAATAACGCTTCGACTTCGGCAAACCAGGACGTATCTGCGCGTTCGAACGCATGGACAGCGATGTAGCCAGTGTCTCGTCCATACGCTGGCGACAGCCACGCATCATCTGCCGGTGACATGCGCACTTCGATCGGGAACGAGGTGTACGACGGATGGTTGTCGACCAACGGACGTAGCGTCCGCAACACCGGGATGAGTCGTTCCCTCGGCAAGGCGTATTCCATCTCTTGAAACCGCACACGTCGGTCTGAGGTGAAGACCCGCCACGAGTCGTCCGAGAACTGCCGAGTTCCCAGCAGTCGTCCAGCTAGTCGGTTCATCGCCGGGGTATAGCGCGGTGCAGCCCGAGTGAACCGGCACAACGCACCGAACACCGTGTTGGCAATGAACTCGTCATCCCACCACCCTTTGACTGTGCCCAGTGGCTGTGCTGGATCGGTGGTGCGGTCGTTGTGTTTGATCAGGCAGTTGTCTTGATAGGGGAACCAATAGAACTCGACGTGATCGTGTTCGTCGGCCCAGCTATCGAGACTGTCCAGTACCTCATCGAACGGTTCGACGAACTCATGGGCAGCCAGGGTGAAGGCTGGTACCACCTGCAGGGTCATTGCTGTGACGATGCCGAACGCGCCCAGACCCACCGTCGCGCTGCGAAACAGTTCTGGGTCGTTGTCGGCATCGACGGTGACGATGCTTCCATCGGCAAGGACCAGTTCGAGTTGCACCACCGTGCTGGCGAACGTGCCCGGAACCTGCCCCGTTCCATGAGTGCCAGTTTGGATAGCGCCGGCCAACGTTTGCTTACGGATGTCTCCCATATTTGGCAGTGCCAAACCGTGGGTGGCCAGTGCCTCGCAGAGTTCGGTGAGTCCAATTCCCGCTTCGACAGTGATGCGTTGACGTTCGGTATCGACCGCACGGACACGGGTCAGCCCTTGTGGCCGAAGCATGATGTCGTCCGCCACTGCCGCCCCGGTGAATGAATGACCGGAGCCGATCATCCGTACCCGCCGGTTGTCCTCAGTTGCACCCGCCACGATCTGCGCGATCTGCTCTGGCGAGGTGGGCGTGCGAACCTCTGCCGGACGCGCTGACTCGATCCGTGCCCAGTTATGCCACGTAGCCGTCATTGCGTCAGCGTGCCACGGACATCGCAACCCGGCGATAGGTCATCGCCCGAACGAGGGGAGAATCGCCCTATGACCGAAATCGACGCCGTCCTATTGGTCTCGTTTGGCGGCTCCGAAGGCATGGACGAGGTCATGCCTTACCTGCAGCGGGTGACGGCTGGTCGTGGGGTTCCGCAAGACCGACTCGAAGAGGTCGCCGAGCAGTACCGGCACTTCGGGGGAGTTTCCCC
>JBDHZU010000178.1:0-2923 GCA_039812085.1 Candidatus Nanopelagicales bacterium
GCCTTGGCGAACGAATCACTGTTCTGCGCATCTTCCCCGGCAGCCTGCGCCTGGGCCGTGGCATCTTGCACAGCCTGTTCAGCCTGTTGCATGGCTTCTTGTGCCCGGCCGATGGCCTCATCCGCGGCAGCACCCGCCTGGGTGGCTGCATCACCGGCAGCCTGCTGTGCAGCAGCTGCAGCATCGTTGTCCTTGAAGTGCTCACCGAGCTGGGCGGCGAAATCCTTGAACGCCTGACCGACGTCTTGCCATTCGGAGTTACCAGCCGCAGGACCATCGGAGCTTGCTGGATTCAGATCTGAACCAAGCTCACCAGGAGCGGTCTGGGCAGCCTCAGCCGCCGCATCAGCAGAACCAGAATCAGCACCCAACTCACCAGGAGCCGTCTGGGCAGCCTCAGCCGCCGCATCAGCAGAACCAGAATCAGCACCCAACTCACCAGGAGCCGTCTGGGCAGCCTCAGCCGCCGCATCGGATGCGGCAGAAGTAGCGTCATCAATCGAAGTGGATGCAGCGTTGGCAGCGTCGTCCACGGAATCACTTAAGGGGTTTTGGTCACTCATCACATCTCCGTTTGCGGGATCGGGTAAGGCGATCATCCCGAACCTGCAAGGACGGAGTCCCTATCAATGTTCCATACAGGTGACGGCTGGTAACTCGACTGTTACCGGCGATTTGTCCGCGTTAGAGGACGTGTTCCAGACCAAAAGTCAGCCCAGGACGGTCCACGATTTTGCGCACCGCCAACACCACACCGGGCATAAACGATTCCCGATTCATGGAGTCGTGCCGGATGGTCAACAGTTCACCGGGTGCCCCCATGACGACTTCTTGATGGGCAATCATCCCGGTGATCCGCGCTGCGTGGACATGAACATCGCCGATTGTTGCGCCACGCGCGCCGTCCGGATCTTCCGTCGTGGCATCAGGCATTGCAGACATACCCGCTTGCTGACGCGCCTCGGTGATCAGTTCTGCCGTACGACGAGCTGTCCCCGATGGCGCATCCGCCTTGTTGGGATGGTGCAGTTCCACGATCTCTACGGAGTCAAAGTAAGGGGCAGCTTCAGCAGCGAACCTCATCATCAGGACTGCCGCGATACCGAAGTTCGGCGCGATCAACACTCCAACCTCGGGATGGGAGTCCGCAAGTTCTTGCACCTGGGCAAGTCGTTCGGGTGTGAACCCGCTGGTCCCCACCACACAGTGAATTCCATGGCTGACCGCAAATCTCAGGTTCTCCATCACGACTGCGGGCGCGGTGAAGTCGACCACCACGTCGACCTCGGCACCGAGCAGTTCACGCGGATCATCACCAGCTTCGATACCCACGACAAATGACAACCCGTCCGCCGCTTCAATGGCTCGAACGACCTCTGAACCCATTCGTCCATCGCTGCCGAATACGCCTACTCGGATCGTCATGCGCGACCTTTCTCTGCAAACTTTCGATCGGGCTCAAATGGGCCCACCACCGCCAACGTTTGCGGACCAGTCAGGAATTCCTCCGCAACTTTCGCAACGTCCTCGGAGGTAACCGCCTCGACCGAGGACATCACATCATCAAGGCTCAGCAACTGACCACTGAGCAGTTCCGCTTCTCCCAGGCGTCCCATTCGGGAGGCAGGATCTTCGATCTCCATCACGCTCGCCCCGCGTAACTGGCCCTTTGCCCGAGCTAGCTCATCGTCGGATAAGCCATTGTCCGCAGCTTGGGTCAGAACGTCCTGAATAACATCAATAGTGGTGTCGACTCGATCCGGACTGGTCCCGGCATACACCCCGTAGATACCCGCATCGGTGTAGCCCGATCGGAATGTGTAGACGGAGTAGGCCAGACCGCGCTTCTCGCGCACCTCTTGGAAGAGTCGTGAACTCATTCCACCCCCGAGGGCAACATCAAGTACAGCCAGCGGCCAGCGTCTTTCATCGACCCGATTAACCGCTGGCATACCCAACACGACATGTGCCTGCTCAGTGGGACGACTGGTGACCACGCAATTGCTGACCGGTGTGATGCGCTTGGGCGCAATCGCTACCTGACAACGAGCAGGAACCGGAGTGTTCGATTCCCCCTGCCAATCTCCACAGGCACGCTTGACCAACCGCACAACATCAGCGTGATCCACAGCCCCCGCGGCAGCCACCACCACTGTCTCTGGCCGGTAGTTCGCCCGGTAGTGCGACCACAACCGCCCACGAGTCATTGCTTGCAGACTCTTACTCGTCCCCAGCACTGGTTTGGACAACGGTGAACGGCCGTAGATTCGAGACGCCAAACTTTGATGTGCGACATCAGCTGGATCATCTTCATTCATTGCAAGCTCTTCCAACACCACAGTGCGCTCGGCATCGAAGTCCTCGGGACGAATCAGTGAGTGCGTCACCATGTCCGACAACACATCGACTGCCAAGGGAAGATCATCGGCGAGAACCTTCGCGTGGTAACAGGTGCATTCCTTGGTCGTGAATGCGTTGAGGTCACCACCCACACCTTCGATCGCGGCCGAAATCTCGAAGGCAGACCGTTCGTCAGTGGCCTTGAACAGCATGTGCTCCAGAAAGTGCGACCCACCCGCCACCGCAGCTTTTTCATCTCGGGAACCGACACCCACCCAGAAACCAACGGCGACGGACCGGGCGCCGGGAACGGATTCGGTAATCACACGAAGACCGTTCGGCAACACTGTGCGTTTGATGGTTGAGCCGTCCCCCGCTTTGCTCAAAGTACGAGTTGACCCGGCACGTTGAGTCTGCGGAGCAGGGATTTGCATACCGAGAACCTTAGATGGCGACTGTCCATTAGGTGGGTATCCCTATGGAGTAGTCCTCATTCTTCTAGGCAGCGTCAGCAATCGAAGCCGAACTACCGTCATGTTTGTGGATCATGACCACCACCGCACGAGTAAAGGTCATCGTGCGT
>JBDHZU010000179.1:0-2867 GCA_039812085.1 Candidatus Nanopelagicales bacterium
AAGTAACACCTCGCACCCATCTCCTTGACTCGCGCTCGCCAGGGCGGAGTCGACAAATCGAACTAGTGTGAGTTCATGTCCACCCGCACTATGTGTCGCCAGCTCGTTGCCGTACTAGGCGCTGCGGTGCTCGCGACCGGAATAGCGGGCTGTTCTGACACCTCGGAATCTGCCCAACCTCACTGCACCGGCAAACAACAACAGACACCGGGAACCACACAGGCCTCGGTCGAGGTTCAGGGAACCAAGCGTTCGTACACCGTGGTGGTTCCCACCGGATATAACGCATCCACGCCAATTCCGATGGTGATGGCATTCCATGGCCGAGGAATGAATGGTCCGCTCATGCTGACCCTCACCGGTTTTGATCAGGTCGCGAACGAAAACACGTTCATGGTGGTGGCACCGAGCGGTCAAAACGAGGACTGGAATCTTCGCGATGTAGCGAATGCTGATTCCTCCGACATCGCATTCGTTGAGGCAATGCTGGACCAGCTCGATAACACCTACTGCTTGGATAACGCTCGACGTTATGCCGCCGGAATGTCCGCCGGGTCGGCATTCACCTTCGCCCTCGCTTGTATGCCGAACCGTCAGTTCGCTGCATTCGGCGGCGTCAGTGCGAGCTTCTACCGACCAGTCTGCGATCGGTCCGCCCCAGCACCACTGATCTACTTTCACGGCACTGCCGACGATGTCGTGCCATACAAGGGTGGCAAGGTGAACTCCGTCGGTGCCGACGGGCTACGCAGCACGGTGGAACCGGTTGCCACGACCATGTCTGATTGGGCCAAACACAACAAGTGCACGGTTGGGCCGAGCACCACCACAGACAAAGACGTGGTGGAAAGCCAATGGAGCAACTGCGCGGACTCTGCCGATATTGACGCGTACTCGGTCACCGGTGGAGGTCACACGTGGCCGGGTGCATCGGACATCGTGGCGCAAGCGATCGCTGGCAGACTGGGCAAGACGACAGAGACAGTCAATGCCAGTGAACTGATGTGGCAGTTCTTCTCTGGCTACACCCGCCCGGTCCGCGCCGACGAGAATCGGTAGCAACTCCAACAGAGTGAAATTGCTGCCATAAATCTTGGCACTGCCTAGCCACTAACGGGAAGATTCAGATGTAGTTGGCCCTGCGAGCCGAACAACGATGACCCGCCGGAGGCGCAATGAATATTTCGACGATCCTCGCAACGAAGGGCGACTTCGTCGCCACCGTGACTCCTGACGCCACCGTCGCCGACTTGTTGGCCACTTTGGCTGAGCATGGGATTGGTGCCGCCGTAGTGAGTCGGGATGGACGCATCGTGGAAGGCATCGCCTCTGAACGTGATGTCGCCCGAACACTGGCATCCCAAGGCGCGGACGTTCTGCACGCTCCGGTCGCGGACATCATGACGGCAGTCATCTCTACCTGTTCACCAGATTCCACCATTGCTGACATCGCTGCCCAGATGACGGATAACCGAACCCGACACGTTCCAGTTATGGATGAACACAACGAACTCATCGGCATCGTGTCGATTGGCGACTTGGTCAAGGCTCGAATCGACGCCTTAGAAGAAGAACGCCGCAACCTGGTCAGCTACATCACGACCTGACAAACCGAACTAACGGTCGTCCCCGACAGCTTCCGTCGGTAGTGAACGGGCGTTGTATTCCACTAATCGCCATGGCGGTGTGGGTGGTACGTCAGGGAACTGTTCACTCGGATCAGTCGACAAATCCGCCAGCGAGCCGGTATCCAGACCAGAAGTTTCTGCCAGCACGCACCAGGCACAGTTGCTCAGCACACCCAGGATTCCCCAATGGGATGCGGGTAAGTCCAACAAACGTCCGATTGCCGCCCTGGCCGAGCCACCGTGTGTTGCCACGACCAAGGTGCCGCCAGCGGGCACATCCGCTAGCGCCCGACTGATTCCAGCCACCATTCGATCCGCAACTTCACTGCGTCGCTCGCCGCCGCCAGGGGCCAAGTTTGAACCGGCTGCCCAGGCGGCAACCTCGGCTCCATGCAATTGTTCGAGTTCCGTGCGGTGCAAGCCTTCCCACACCCCAGCATGCGTTTCCCGAAATGCAGGGTCGATCTGAACCGGTACCCCGGTCAATGCAGAAAGCTCCCCAGCTGTGTCCTGTGCCCGCTGCAGATCACTGCTCACGATGACATCGGGAGACATTGCTGCCAGCTCAGTCGCTGCCGCGCGCGCTTGAGCGATACCGAGCTCGTCTAGTGGGACATCACTGTGTCCTTGGAATCGGCGTTGAGCATTCCAACTCGTTCGACCATGCCGCCACAAGATCAATCGACGACCGCTCAGGACGCACCTGCCACGTCAAGTTCAAGCTCTAATCGAGGGCAGTCATGCCAAAGTCGCTCAAGCCGGTACTGCTTACGAACTTCTTCGGTCTGGACATGCATCACGATCTCTGGGTAGTCCAGCAAGACCCAGCCAGATTCCGGTGATCCCTCTCGATGCAAGACCTTGACGCCCTGCTCCAGCAATCTCTCCTGGGCGGCATCGACCACAGCACCCACTTGTCGAGGGTTGCCCACCGAACAGATCACGAATACATCGGTCAACGCCAGCACGTCGCTTACGTCGAGCGCAACGATGTCGGTAGCAAGTTTGTCGCTCGCAGCAGACGCGGCGGCTCGGGCAGCCTGCATCGCGGTCTGAGTTGCTGTCACCGTTCCACTCTCCCACACACTCAGGACTTGGAACTGGTGCTCGCGCTGGCAGTCTGCGGGTTCAGCGCACCCACACCAATAACCACACTTGCCTGCACACCAACACATCGTTCAGGGGCTACCTGAATGGCGCTATCTGGTTGTTTCAACGCTGCGGCAGCCTGGTGTCCAT
>JBDHZU010000180.1:0-2840 GCA_039812085.1 Candidatus Nanopelagicales bacterium
TGTCGCCCGGAAGTACGAGTGGCTTTGCTGTGACCTCACGACGAGGGACTGATCCGCCAAGTGCGCGCCGTCGTTCGAACAGGTAGTCCAGGGTTTCGTCCCCGGCTGGTGGTCGGTAGTAGGGGGGGAGGACGGGATCAAGTTCTGAATCCGGGATGGGGATGTGGAGTCGGTCGCGGAAGCCCTTGATGTCGTCAGCGGTGAGCTTCTTCATCTGGTGAGTGGCGTTGCGTCCCTCGAAGTGAGAACCCAGCGTCCAACCCTTGATGGTCTTCGCCAAGATCACGGTTGGTTTGCCGTTGTTGGCCACGGCAGCCGAATAGGCGGCATACAGCTTGCGGTGGTCGTGTCCACCACGTTGCAGTCGCCAGATTTGATCGTCGGTCATATCCGCGACGAGTGCTCGGGTTCGTGGGTCACGCCCGAAGAAATTCTCCCGGATGAAGGCGCCGTCTTCGGCCTTGTAGGTCTGGTAGTCGCCGTCGCGGGTTCGGTTCATCAGGCTCACGAGTGCGCCGTCATTGTCGGCGTCGAGGAGTTGATCCCAGCCGCGACCCCAGACCACTTTGATGACGTTCCAGCCAGCGCCGCGATACAGGCTCTCGAGTTCTTGGATGATCTTTCCATTGCCGCGCACCGGGCCATCGAGGCGTTGCAGGTTGCAGTTGACCACGAACGTCAGGTTGTCCAGGCCTTCGCGTGCGGCCAACCACAGTGGGCCACTGGCTTCCGGCTCGTCCATTTCGCCATCGCCCAGGAACGCCCAGACCCGTTGCTGGCTGGTGTCCGCGATTCCGCGTGCGTGCAGGTATCGGTTGAACCGGGCTTGGTGAATCGCGTTGATCGGACCCAGTCCCATAGAGACGGTGGGGAACTCCCAGAAGTCCGGCATCAGGCGCGGATGCGGGTATGACGGCAGTCCGCCACCGGGATGGCTGAGTTCTTGCCGGAACCCGTCTAGGTCGTTGGTATCGAGGCGACCTTCCAGGAAGGCTCGGGAGTAGACGCCGGGGCTGGCGTGACCTTGCCAATAGATTTGATCGCCGCCGCCTTCCGCATCGCGTCCTCGGAAGAAGTGGTTCATCCCGACTTCGTAGAGCGCGGCTGATGATGCGTAGGTGGAAATATGTCCGCCGACTTCGATCCCTGGTCGTTGCGCGCGGTGGACCATGATCGCGGCATTCCAACGCACGTAGGCGCGGATCTTTCGTTCCAGGTCGTCGTCGCCGGGGAAGTCAGGTTCATCTTGCGGAGCGATGGTGTTGATGTAGTCGGTTTGCCGAACATCGGGAACGCCGAGTCCGCGTTCGTGAGATTTACGCAGTAGTTCGATCATCAAGTAGCGAGCGCGTGCTGGACCTGCCTGTTCGACAACAGAGTCGAGCGAGGCGAGCCACTCGGCGGTTTCTGTCGGATCAGTGTCGACGTACTGACTGGGCAGTCCGTCGTTGAAGAGGCTCGGATGAGCGTCGCTATCCATTGAGCTCAGCGCCCGCGAGATGCCTTCGGGGTCACGAGTCGGGTGCCTTGCCAATCAGGTGCTGCATTGACGGTGGATGTTTGCTGTAGCCCGGCGATGGGTGCGGCCTCAGCGATGTCTTCGCTGTCAACGTGTCCGTCGCGTCCGGCCTTGGGGGTGAACAACCAGACCACACCTTGATCGGTGAGTGAAGTGATCGAGTCAACCAGTGCGTCAGTCAGGTCGCCGTCTTCGTCGCGGAACCACAAGATGACGACGTCAACAACCTCGTCGGTGTCTTCGTCGAGTAGTTCAGAACCGGTGGTTGATTCGATGGACGTGCGTAGCTGCTCGTCAACATCGTCGTCCCAGCCGATCTCCTGAACCGACTGGCCGTTGTTGAATCCGGCCAGGGCCGTCGCTGTCACCGTTTCCTCCGAGTGAGATGGTCGTTGTGTCAAACGTAGACCATTCCGACGCCCGAGGTCGGCCAGCGAATCCCTCGTGCAGCAGGATGGTCACCAGTAATTCACCCAATTCACGACCGAGGAGCCATCGAGATGAGCGTTCAAGTAGGCGACGTTGCCCCAGACTTCGAACTGAAGAACCAATTCGGCCAGCCCGTCAAGCTGTCGGACTACCGCGGAAAGAACGTTGTACTCGTGTTCTTCCCCAAGGCATTTACCGGCATCTGCACCGGTGAACTGTGCGAGATCCGCGATGAACTGCCTGAGTTCAACAATGACTCCACCGTCACCATGGCCATCTCGACCGACACCGACGCGACCCTGAAGAAGTTCGCCGAAGAAGAGGGCTACGAGTTCGATCTGCTCAGCGATCACTGGCCGCATGGCGCGGTGGCACAAGAGTACGGCGCGTTCTTCGAGCCTGCCGGATTCGCGCTGCGTGGCACCTTCATCATCGACAGCGAGGGAGTCATTCGCTGGCAGGTCATCAACCAGCCAGGCGAGGCTCGCTCTAAGGACGACTACAAGGCCGCACTGGCAGACCTAGGCGCGTAGTCTTTATCGGCGGTGTTCACGCACCGTTCGGGCGAATAGCTCAGTTGGTTAGAGCGCCTGCCTTACAAGCAGGATGTCGGGGGTTCGAATCCCTCTTCGCCCACCAAGCTCAATCCACTGGTTTATGCCGGATGCATCGTTCCCGCTGTGTTGGCTGAACTCATGTCGGAGTAAATCCGACTCCAACACGAAAGTGGTGTGACCCAGGGACTAGGGCCACACCACTTCGTTCTTGCGCCTAGCTGTTACTCGTATCTCAGCGCCGTTGCTGGGTCGAGTCGTGAGGCTCGGATTGCCGGGACAATTCCGAAGATCAGACCCAGGGCCACGCTGACGGCTACTGCGATCAGGACCGTTTG
>JBDHZU010000181.1:0-2746 GCA_039812085.1 Candidatus Nanopelagicales bacterium
TCCGGTGGGGAACAGCAACGTTTGCGGTTCGCTATTGCGTTGCTGAGTGACCCCGCCATCTTGTTGCTCGACGAACCGACCACAGGCATGGACGTCGAAGGTCGGCAGAGATTCTGGACCGCGATTCGTGCTGATGCGCAACACGGACGAACCGTCATGTTCGCCACGCATTACTTGGAAGAAGCTGACCAATACGCGGATCGGATCATTCTTATTCGCAAGGGACAGATCGTGGCAGACGGCTCCGGTAGCGAGATTCGCGCATTGGCTTCCGGTCGAACCGTGCGGGCGGTGTTGCCCGATGTCGATGAGACGCAGTTAAGTGTGTTGCCTGGCGCGGACGGTGTGGAGCGTCGCGGTGACCAGGTGTTGATTCGATGCAGTGACAGCGATTCCGTCGCGCGTTACCTGTTGTCGAACACTGCGGCGCGGGATGTGGAAATTACTGCGCACAGCTTGGAAGAGGTCTTCCTGAATCTGACAAGTGACGACGATGATGATTCGCCGACAAATCTGGCCGATGCCGCCGTCCACGGAACCACGACGAGGGGAGCGGGCAAGTGAGTACTCCGACTACGGTCATTGACCTCGATAAACGTCGAGCACCTAAGTGGGGTGCTTTCAATCTGACGCTGCTGCGCATTGAGCTCAAACGAATGTTGCGCAATCGTCGAACGGTCATTTTCTCGCTAGTTTTGCCGACGGCGATGTTCTTCGCGTTCGGGGCAGGAGCGAATAGTGATGAACAGATCGGTGTCGGCAACGTCTCGGCCTACGTCATGGTGTCGATGGCGCTTTACGGTGCAGCACTCACTGCTGCTGCCTGTGGATCGATGGTGGCGATCGAACGAGCACTTGGCTGGTCGCGGCAATTGCGGTTGACGCCATTGAATCCGATCGCCTACGTGCTGATCAAAGCTCTGGTTGCGGTCGCGATAGCAGCGTTAGCAATTGTCGTGGTGTACCTGGCAGGTTGGCTGCAGGGTGCGCCAAAGATGCCGG
Source organism: Candidatus Nanopelagicales bacterium (assembly GCA_039812085.1). Classification (GTDB taxonomy): domain Bacteria; phylum Actinomycetota; class Actinomycetes; order S36-B12; family UBA10799; genus JBDHZU01. The sequence continues at coordinate 1,003 of JBDHZU010000181.1, forward strand.
GTCATGTCTGGGTGGAATGTGCCTTACTCACGCTGTTGTGCACGCTGACATTTGCTGCGCTGGGTGTGTTTGTCGGCTACATCGTGCCGGGGGAGAACGCCATGCAGTTCCTGGGTCCTGGCCTGGCATTGCTGTCATTCCTCGGTGGGGTGTTCATTCCGCTTACTGCAGGTAGCGCGGTATGGCACGTCGCTGTGTTTACCCCGATGTATGGAGTGGCGGAAATCGCGCGAGCGCCGCTCACGCAACAGTTGCCGTGGTATGCGGTGGTCAATGCCGTCGGTTGGTTGCTCGTCTTTGTCGTCGGGGCAGCGTGGCGGATGAGTAAAGACACTGCCCGGGTGTGAACAAGGGGTGAGCGCCCCCTTACGCATATTGACATAATGTATCTTATCGGACATTTATCCCGTGTGGACGAGTGCCTCGATAGGGGCAAATGAACGTGACATGACAAGCACGGGAAGAACTAGCTGGAGGTGATGCATTGGGGCATCATGAGGTCGTGCCTGGAAACACCGAATCGAATGTGATCGATGATCGCGTTGATGTGAGCGTGCACCAGGCCGATGATGAACCCGTAGCTGATTCGCCAGAAAAGACGCCGCGCTCAACGAAGCTGAGCATTCCTCGAAGAATTACTCGGGCCGACTGGTTGAGCATCGCCGTCATTGTTGTTCTCGGTTGGTACATCCGATTCAGCGCTCTACGCAGCAGTGGCGGTGTGCGAGCTGTCTTGGGCTATGACGACAGCGTCTACTTTTCCAGCGCTATCTATTGGACTCACGGCCTCTCCCCTTACCGGGATTACCTGCTGGTGCACCCGCCCGGCAGCACAGTTGTCTACGCGCCGTTCGCCTTGTTAGCGCGTTTTATCGGCGAAGCCAACGGATATGCGGTCGGTCGACTATCGGTGGTGGCGTTATCGGGACTCACGATCTTCCTGGTTTGGCTGGCGGGACGACGGATTAGTCGCGGTGCTGGCCTGGCAGCGGCCTTGTTTTATGCGACCTGGATGTCCGTCGTTCGAGTTGAGCGCAGCACGTTGCTGGAGCCATTCGTTCAACTGTCGGTCGCTGCGTGTGCCGCACTGCTCACGAGTCCGCGAATTTCTCGTCGCGTGTCATCTGGCGAAGGTCGTTGGACATGGCTGTGGCCCACGGTTGCTGGACTTAGCGTGGGCCTTGGGGTGTCCTGCAAGCTGTGGGCGGCAATCCCCGCCGGGATCTTCCTGGTATGGATGTTGTTCTGGGCCAAGCTTCGCTACACCGTGATGTTCGCTGCTGCCAGCGTGGGCGGCTTCCTGCTGATCAGTGCGCCATTCATTATCCGAGCGCCATCGGACTTCTTCCGACTCGTTCTCCAACTACAGCTCAGCCGTTCCGATACGGGCAGAGACCTTCCGGACAGGTTGTTACAGGTCTTCAATCTGGGGCCAGATATTGAGCCAAAGTTTGCCTACCTGCTCCTTGGGTTGACTGTGCTTGTCGGGGTGCTCGCCAGTTGGCGTTGGGCGGTGGCACGCGTCTACTTCGCGGTCTTCTTGATTAATACCGCCGTCGTGCTTTCTGTGCCTGTGTTCTTCAACGGCTATTGCTCGTTCATGTCCGTTGCGCTCGCATTGTTGGTGGGCGCAGTTGGTGGTTTCGCGGAATGGTTGTGGCAGCGCAACCGACAACAGTGGGGCATTCCCCTGTCTCGTGTTGCTGCTGGTCTGGTTGGCGCTGGGATCGTTGGAGTCGCTTAC
>JBDHZU010000182.1:0-2730 GCA_039812085.1 Candidatus Nanopelagicales bacterium
GCGATGACATCGTGCATATCTCCACCGACCGCCATCGGCCATGCCCATCGCAGTTGGCGCAAGGCAGCCGAGTGGAAGGTGCGCACCCGAACATCAGTCACACCCAGGCCAATGAGTCGCCGGGTCATCTCTCCTGCTGCCCGGTTAGTGAAGGTGACCGCCAGAGTTCGGGCCGGGTCTTGCGCGCCAATCGCCGATGCGTAGGCGATGCGATGCGTGATGGCTCGAGTCTTACCGGTGCCTGCACCGGCGATGACGGCAACCGGGCCGTCCAAAGTCTCGGCGACGCCACGTTGTTGAGGATCGAGTGCATCGAGTAGCTGGGCAGGGCCAACTGATGTGCCTGCCGATCCGTTGCTACTCACGATGACGAGTCTGCCATCGCGGGACGACACTCAAATCCGACTCGGAACAAATCGTGTGGTCAATGGCGTTATGAACGGCATGTCCACAGAAACAGCGAACCCGTCTCTGCCCACTGTCTATTCGACGCAGACCTGCGGATTCTGTATGCGTTTGAAGCAGCAACTCGACCGTGCCGGTGTCGAATACAACGAGGTTCTGATCGATCTGGAGCCTGACGCCGCAAAGATCGTGGAATCACATAACGACGGAATGCAGCTTGTCCCCACCGTGGTCTTCCCGAATGGGACTGCGTTGTCGAACCCGTCGGTCAAGCAAGTTCAAGCTGTACTCGCTGGTAGCTAACGCCACTGGTGAGGCCCGCGCGACCACGTGCCGGGCAATGCTTCGCCATACCAGCGCTCGATGAGATGCCGGGCAATCGCGAAATGCGGCGGCATCTTCAACTCTCCAGCCGCGCACTGGGAAGCGATCTGTTCCCGACTGAACCATTGCGCATCTTCCTGCTCCACCCCGTCCACCACTGGGTCAGCCGAACTCGTCGCTTTGCCGAAGAATCCCAGCATGAGTGAACTTGGGAATGGCCACGGCTGGCTGCCGAAGAACTCCACACTGGCCGGATCAACCTCGACCCCAGCTTCCTCAGCGACCTCTCTCACCACGCAGTTTTCTGCCGACTCCCCTGGCTCGATGAAACCGGCCAGCGTGGAATACCAACCGGGCGGCCAGGTGGGGCGACGCCCTAACAACGCCCGGTCTTGATCATCAGTAATCAGCATGATCACGGCCGGATCAACTTTGGGGAAGTATTCGGTCCCCTCCTGGCGGCACACGCGAACCCAACCACCATGAGTGATCGTCGTCGGATGACCACAGGTAGAACACCGCTGATGTCTGGTGTGCCAGATATCCAATGCCGCTGCCATGGTGAACAGTTCCGCATCGAGAGGCGGTAACTGGTCAGCAATGAACCGCAGGCCGATGGCGTCTTCGCCTAGCTCGTCTGACTGCACACCAAGCGCGAACCAATGGATGTCCTGCGCCTCACCGAGGTAGAACGACTCAGCAGGGCGTTCCACAGCAACCTGGGAGGTCAACTGGCTGACCAGTCGACCATCGACCACCTCTGCCTTGCCCTGCGAAACCGCGAACACCCGCGCGGTCGAGTCCGACCACATGGCATCGAGTTGGGAATCGTCTCCACGTCGTTCGTCGTGACGATCCACAACGATGACCGTGAGCGCCATTTGCGACATACCCGGCACATTAGACGTTTATCGCGCCGTGCCTGAGCCGGACGGACTGCGCATGGCAGGATCGGGCGCATTGGGCGAATCGCCCGGCTCGAGGGGGGCCAATGAAGGGGTTCATCAAACAGCTCACTGGTGTGCGCTGGATCGCCGCGTTGTGGGTGATGCTGTATCACTACCAACCGGCGCTGGCTGGTGCGGGATTGCTCGTCCCCGTCGTCCATGAGGTGCTGCGAGTGGGCTCCTTGGGTGTGGATTTGTTCTTCACCCTGTCTGGCTTCATCCTCACGTACACGTACCTGAACAAGCTCGGCCCTGCCCTCAAGGCACGTCAGGCCGGACACTTCTTGTGGCTGCGACTTGCCCGCATCTATCCCGTGCACTTCGTGATGCTCAACGTGGCCGGTTTGGTCGTCATCGCCTCTGGGTTCCTCGGACAACAGGTCGAGAAGTCCTGGCTGAACCCTGCCTCCTACCTCAAGCAGCTACTACTCATTCAAGAGTGGGGCCCGAATCCGTCGCGTGGCTGGAACTTTGTCGCATGGTCCCTATCGATGGAGTGGTTGGCATACCTGTTGATGCCACTGTTTGCGCTGCTGCTGTTCCGGGTCCGCGATCGACTCCCCACCTGGGCGCTGGCAGTCTGCGCGTTCTTGTGCCTGACTCCGTTGTTGGGGTTGGCATTCACTCAAACCGAAGAGTTGGGGCCGTTCTTCAACGGTGGCTGGTCCAGCACCTTCCGCATCCTGTCTGAGTTCGCGTGCGGCGCGTTTGTCTATCTCGTGGTTCGTCGCCTGACCCAAGACGGCAGCGCAACTCCCACAACCGAACGAGTCGGACGCATCCTCAGTTGGGTGGTGCCCGTGGGAATTGTGGGGCTGTCCGTGGTGATGGGTCACATCCCAGCGCTGCAGTGGGATCCAACCCAGTACGCCAACGAGGCCCCCAAGTACTACGTGATCATCATTCCGTTCCTGGCCCTGTGGCTAGGCGCCTTGGCCGTCAGCAAGGGTGGTCCGTCCACGGTGTTGTCTCACCGTCGCCTGGTGTTGGGTGGCTTCATCTCCTACTCGCTCTACATGGTTCACGACATTTGGTTCACGGTCTGGCGCGAGGG
>JBDHZU010000183.1:0-2677 GCA_039812085.1 Candidatus Nanopelagicales bacterium
CAATCTGATCGGCCACTACCCGCATAGGTTTGTCTGCTCGCGTCAGTCGGAGCACCGTCTTGACGAAGTTCGCGCCTCGTTCGTCGTACACCCAGGCTGTGCGAACAATCCGAGTTCCCTGTGGATGGATAGATAGGGCAGCTTGTTCGCCCGCTGCCTTGGTTCGGCCATAGGCACTGACGGGATCGACTGGATCGGCCTCGCCGTAGGCGATGTCGGCAGCGCCATTGAACACGTAGTCGGTCGAGATAGTGACGAACTGGGTGCCGACCTGTTCGGCAGCACTCGCCAGTCGGGCCACGGCTTCGTGGTTGACCGCATCGGCGGCAAGTTCGTCATCCTCGGCCGCATCCACCGCAGTCCAGGCGGCTGCATTAATACAGACAGTGGGTTGGAAGTCTCGGAAGGTTGCCTGGATCGAATCTGCTGACGTGATGTCCAGAACAGTTCGATCGGCGGCCAGTACTGAGACCCCGTTGGCGTGCAACTGTTCGCATAACCGGTGGCCCACCATGCCCTGCGCGCCGGTGACGAGCCAGCGTTGCTCAGTGGTCATGACTGGTTGAGGATTGGTCGCCACCAGGATTCGTTGTCCAGATACCACTGGACGGTTTGTTCCAGCCCGGCTTCAAGGTCCACCTTGGGGGTGTAGCCCAGCTTGCGAACCTTCGTGTCATCCACGGAGTAGCGAAGGTCGTGGCCGAGACGATCCTCAACCCAGGTGATCGAGGAATCGTCAGCGTTCATCAGTTTCAGAATCCGACGGGTGAGGTCGAGGTTGTTCAGTTCAGTTCCGCCACCGATGTTGTAGCTCTCGCCAGCCTCACCCTTGCTCAAGACAGTCCAAATGCCATCGCAATGGTCATCAACGTGTAGCCAGTCGCGGACGTTTTCGCCAGTGCCGTAGACCGGGACCTTCTTGCCGTCGATGAGGTTGGTGACGAACAGCGGAATGATCTTCTCTGGGAATTGGTACGGCCCGTAATTGTTCGAGCAGCGCGTCGTCGAGATGTTCATCCCGTATGTGCGGTGGTATGCGCGGGCAAGCAGTTCAGCCGATGCTTTGGCAGCGGAGTAAGGGGAGTTAGGCAGTAGTGGGCTTTCTTCTGTCCATGACCCGCTGGAGATCGTGCCGTATACCTCGTCGGTACCGATGTGCACGATTCGTTCGATCTCTTGTTCTCGGCATGCCTCGAAGACTGTTTGTGCCCCAGCGATGTTGGTGCGGATGAACTCTGCCGGGCCATTGATCGACCGATCGACATGGGACTCAGCGGCGAAGTTCACCACTACGTCGATGCCATCCAGGCAGCCCTTAACGTCGTCTGCTTCGGCAATGTCGCCTTCGACGAATCGGTAGCGCGGGTCTTCACTGATGGGTTCCAGGTTGGCCAGGTTCCCAGCGTAGGTGAGTTTGTCGAGCACTGTGACCGACTCGATTGTGGAGTTGTACTGATCAGTGAGAAGGCGACGAACGAAGTTGGAACCAATGAATCCCGCTGCGCCGGTAACAAGCAGATGCATCCAGCTATCGTAACGATTCCATCTACTGAGGCGACTCGATCAAGGAGTGCTTGATCACGTTGATGTGGTGCATGAGGACGGGCAACCCGGTCGCGTCGAGTCACAGAAGGAAATAGGAATTGTGAAGGGCATCATCCTGGCTGGCGGTACCGGTTCTCGGCTATGGCCGATCACTTTCGGAGTCAGCAAGCAGCTCCTGCCGGTGTACGACAAGCCAATGATTCACTACCCGCTGAGCACACTGATGTCTGCTGGTATCAGGGAAGTTCTCGTCATCACGACCCCAGAAGATGCCGAAGCGTTTCCCCGCGTGCTGGGCGACGGGTCAACCTTGGGAATGACGATCGATTACGCCGTGCAGCCCAAACCAGAAGGTCTCGCTCAGGCCTTCATGATTGGCGAAGACTTCCTGGATGGTTCGTCGGCTGCCCTAGTGCTGGGGGACAACTTGTTTCACGGTCCTGGTCTCGGAGAAGAGCTAGCCGAGATCGGCGAGATCGACGGCGGCCACGTCTTTGCGTACCAAGTATCGAACCCGCGCGACTATGGCGTGGTCGAGTTTGATGCCAATGGGACTGTCCTCTCCATTGAGGAGAAACCCGAACGTCCGAAGTCTCGCTTCGCTGTTCCTGGTCTGTACTTCTACGGCTCCGATGTAGTGGATGTCGTTAAGACGATCACTCCATCGGCTCGTGGTGAGTTAGAGATCACCAGCGTGAACTCGCACTATCTGGAACAGGGACGCTTACACGTCAGCGTGCTGCCCAGGGGAACCGCCTGGCTGGATACGGGAACGTTCCCGTCCTTGCACGATGCGGGTGCCTTTGTGCGAGCGCTGGAAGATCGGCAAGGGCTCAAAGTGGGATGCGTTGAGGAACACGCCTGGCGCAACGGATGGATCAGTGATGAAGAACTATCCGTTCAAGCTGAACGCCTCGCAAAGAGTGGTTATGGCGCCTACCTGCAGACACTGCTCGATGAAGCCACAACTGGCGAAGTGCCAAGTACAGGGAGGAAGTCATGAACATCGAGACAACGTCGATTGACGGATTGTTGTCAGTCGTTCCTAAAGTTTTTGGCGACGACCGAGGTTCTTTCGCGGAAGTGTTCCGGGCTGATCTGCTTGCAGAATCCGGTGCCGTATTCGACATGG
>JBDHZU010000184.1:0-2659 GCA_039812085.1 Candidatus Nanopelagicales bacterium
AAGGTTGGTGGCAAGCAACCGGTGGTAGGCCTGCTGCAGGAGATCGGAGTTTGGCGCATGTGACCACAGCATGAGATCGGCATCAGCGCGCAGACCGGAAACGTCGTACCAACCGCGCAGGACGAGATCGTCAGCAATCAGATCTGCCAATGCCTCGTTGACTTCGTCTACGAGCTTCTCGACGGGACCATCCAGCCGGTCACGGTCAACGGCGAATACTGACCACATCGCGTAACGAATCACCTCGTTGAGGTCGCGCGCCTTCGGCTTGGTTTTTTCCGAACTATCTGTGGATGCGGTCATGGCTGTCCCCTATGCCTTCTTCCATTGCCGGCTCTGTTCTAAGAATGTGGCCACTTGACCCGCGGCGAATTGGGCAGACCCCACGCAGGCCGCGATTCCCACTCCGTCGTAGGCCGCCCCGCAGACGACGAGGCCAGGAGTGTCGACAAGCTGTTCTCGAATGCTGCCGACCCGTGCCCGATGACCCACGGTGTATTGCGGAAGCGCCCCGCCCCATCGCGTCACGCGTGAGACCAGTGGAGTTCGAGGGAAGCCTGCAATCTTGGCCAAGTCTCGGCCAGCAAGGCGCACCAGGTCGGAGTCTTCCCGTTGCAGAACACGGGTATCACCGTGCCTGCCCATTGAGCAGCGCAGGACGAAGTAGCCGGGGGTGTCGGTTCGACGGCTGGCACCGGCACGGGCGACCCAGGCCCACTTTCGGGATGAATAGGTGGCCGCCTTGATCGTGGCCTTCTCAACCGTGGGAACCAGGAATCCGCTGCCGTGTAAACCGGTGGGCACGTCGTCGGGGTCGAACAGCATGGTGAGTACGGCAACGCTGGCGTATTCGATTTCTGACATGGTGGCTGCTGCCGCAGGGTTGACCGTCGTCATCAGTTTGGAAGCAGCCGTCGCGGGAACCGCGAGGACAACAGCATCAGCTTCCACTCGACGGGCACCCTCGCTGTCGCGTAGGAGTACTCGCCAACCGCCTGGTCCGGCACGCAGTCCTGTCACGGTGGTGTCAGTGTTGATCGTCACTCCACGACGGCGCAGCTTCTCCGCCAAGCTGACGGGCAGTCGTCCCACCCCGCCGGTAATGCCAGCGAAGACGGGCCCACGGCGTGCACCTGAACCCGCAGCACCGGTCTCCCGTAATTCTCGTGCCGCCCGCAACAGCGACCGCTCTTTGCGAGCGAGGCGGTAGAGAGCGGGAACAGTCATTTCCAACGACAGTTGAGAGGCACGTCCGGCATAGACACCGGACAGCAGCGGTTCGACCAGTCGTTCAACGACTTCGTCACCGAGTCGGGCGCTGACGTACTCACCGATGGAAACGTCCGATTCGATGGGGGTGCGTGGCAGCCAGTGGTCCATCGGCACACGCATCAGGCCTTTGGAACTGATGATGTCGCTGGCAGCCAGTGCCCGTAGGTCGGTCGGGATGCCGGTAATCAGTCCTGCTGGAATCGGATTGACTCGACCATAGGAATAGATCGAGGCAGATGACGTCGTGGGATTCACGATCGAGGAGCCCAAACCAACTGCTTTCGCGAGCCCGACAGCCTCTGGACGAGTAGCGAGTAGAGATTCGGCGCCCACATCCAGTTGGATGCCTTCAATCTCTTCCAGTCGGAGTTTGCCGCCGACCTCCGGACTGGATTCGAAGATGGTGACTTCTCCGGTGAATCCGCGTTCCTTCACTAGATTCCACGCTGCCGTCAACCCAGCAATCCCGCCACCAATGATGGCGACGTGAGTGGGTCGCTCTTTGGTCGATGCCGTGGGAACTCGTGGGCGCACTTGACGTGCTGCCTCCGTGACCGCGTCGACATCCGCCGCAATGCTGTTGATCAGATCACCGGCGATGAGGCGCAGACTTGGTCGGCCGCTTCCCGCATTCACGCACCCAGTCTGTCACCGCGCCAATGCTCTTATTGGCGAAGGTCCAAGATGCGTTCCACAAGCTGGATAAAGGCCACGGCGTCACGGAGGAGATCGTCTGCCTCACGAGTGCTCACATGCGCTGTTCCATGTGCAATCCGCGCCCGCTGATGAGAGCCGAACTCGAACAACATCGCCCATTCCGCAAGCTCTGGCGCGCACTTGGCCAACAGCTTCCACACATTGTTCGCCTCGCCTGCTCCCCGGGCCGACGAACGCAGCGCCAACACGGCTGCCGCAGCTCGTAATGCCGCTAAGTGGCTTTGGCTATAACGAGTGTCATCTCGACGCTCACAAGCAGCAGATGCCAACCCACGGTGTGCCAGATCAAGTAGCTGACTAGCCGCCAGGAATTGCTGAACGGACTGATGGTCAATTTCTGTGCTGTTCTTGTCTGCCTGAATCGGCACGGCAGCCAGCGCTGAGACCACCCCAGCACGAAGGGTTTCTGCCGTTGCTTCTGTCATCGTTGCAGTTACTGTCATGGTGCCCACTCCCTCTTATCGAACATGTGTTCGAACACTAGAGAACGGGTCTGACAACGTCAAGGACGGCAGGCTCGGCGAGGTCGATCCCGGTCTTTTCGCTGCGATACCACCTGCGCCAGGCTTCTTCAGGCTTTCCAATCTGGTGGGTCTCGTCGAAGCGCAAGCAGCCGCAATCTCATAAAGCCAAACCCGTAACCAAACACGAGGACACAACCTAGGGCCAA